>NZ_DFTS01000062.1:2808-15338 GCF_002383015.1 Idiomarina sp. UBA4206 | reverse complement strand
ACATGGTCGGCGGTGCGCCGCTGGTTATCAAATTGCTGGAAGGCACTCAGGGTATTGGTGTGGTCCTGGCTGAAACTCGTCAGGCGGCGGAAAGCGTGATTGAAGCCTTCATGGGCCTGAAGTCTAACTTTATGGTGCAGGAATACATTAAAGAAGCCGGTGGAGCTGACATTCGCTGTCTGGTTATTGGTGACAAAGTTATTGCGGCCATGAAGCGCCAGGCAAAAGCTGGTGAGTTCCGCTCTAACCTGCACCGCGGCGGCAGTGCTTCGCTGGTAAAACTGACACCCGCAGAGCGGGCAACGGCCGTTAAAGCAGCTAAGACTATGGGTCTGAATGTGGCCGGTGTGGATATCCTGCGCTCTAACCACGGGCCATTAGTCATGGAAGTAAATTCGTCACCGGGCCTTGAAGGCATAGAGCAGGCAACGGATAAAGACGTTGCCGGGCAAATTATCAGCTTCCTTGAGAAAAATGCCAAAGCCCATAAAACCCGTACCAAAGGGCGCGGCTAGAATGAAGCGTTTTGAAATTGGCGGACAATGTGTAGAGCCCGGTTCGCATCAGCACATTACGCTGCCGGCACTGCGTTTATACAACGACGCGCCGCTGGATTTACGTATTGATGTGTTTCATGGCACTAAGCCTGGCCCGGTATTACTGGTTAGCGCTGCCATTCACGGCGATGAACTGAATGGCATTGAAGTTTGCCGACGTTTGATCAACACCGTGGATGCGCGCGAACTCAGCGGTACGCTGGTGGTCGTGCCTATTGTGAACTTATTTGGCTTTATTCAGCAGTCGCGCTACCTGCCTGACCGACGCGACTTGAACCGTTGCTTTCCGGGCTCAGAGCGCGGTGCAATGGGCAGTCGTATGGCCTATTTATTCAGTGAAGAGCTGGTAAAAAAGTCCACTCACATAGTGGATTTACATACCGGCGCCATTAACCGCAGCAACCTGCCACAAATTCGTGTTGATGTTGAAAACGAGAAAGCGCTGGCAATGGCAAAGGCTTTTAGTACCCCTGTTATTCTCCACTCGAAAGAGCGCGATGGTTCATTACGGTCTTTCGCCAACGAGCTCAACATTCCGTTGATTTTATACGAAGCCGGCGAAGCACTGCGCTTTGATGAAGCCTCGATAAGTGCCGGTGTTATTGGCGTACAGAACGTTATGAAGCACCTGAAGATAATGAAGGGCCGACGCCGCGGGCGCCGCGTTACTCCCGTTATTGCCCGCCGTTCCACCTGGGTTCGTGCAGAGCGGGATGGTCTTATCATTCCAAAAGTTGAGCTGGGTCAAACCATTCAGAAGCAGCAAGTATTAGCGTTAAGTGTAAGCCCTCACGGTGGCGAAGGTGATGAGGTTGAATCTCCGGTGCGCGGTATTATCATAGGCTGCAGTAATATTCCGGTAGCGAATGAAGGCGAAGCCTTATTCAACGTAGCGCAATTTGATAAAGATACCATGTCGGATGCGACCGAAAGTGTGGGATCCTTTACTGAGGTGTATGAAAACAAGCCGTATGAGCAGTAATTTAGCAGACATTGATTTTAGTCAGGGCCTGCGCCATTGCGATGGTCAGGACAGTTTATACCGGGAAGTGCTGGTCTGTTATCTGGACCAGTTCCGTCCTCTGCTTGACGCGAAAACACTACTAACAGACTCTGAGGCAGCGCGCTTACAACTCCATACGTTAAAAAGTTTGAGTGCAACGATAGGCGCCGCACCTTTAAGCAAATTGGCAGCACAACTTTTTGCTAAATGGCAGCAACAAGATGAACAACAACGCGCAGAAGCGATTAGACAAGTTAACACCAACCTGGCTTTAGTTAATGGTCAAATAGAGAACTATTGCAACAACGTTAACTTGGCCGATTAAAATTAATACAAAAGTTACTTAATATTCGTTAAAATGGCCCGATAAAAATAACAACAGCGATTAAAAAACAGGCGCCTTATGTCCAGTCCGGTCAGTTTCCGGGTTTCTGAAAGAGATGTTTACATCATTATTGATGCCGGTACACGTCCTTCAGAAGTCAAAGCAGAGCAGTTACAGAAAGCGTGGCAGGCTTCTGACTATTCGGCTGCAAAATTGCTGGACCCTCAAATGATGGCGCAAACCGCCACAAAATATGCCCAGCACTTCAGTAAAGACAGCAACAGCAGCATTTCTTTTCAGGTTATTATTGCCGAAATTTTTGACGCCGACCTGAACTTACTCGTCAGTGATGACGATATGAAAGTGACTGCCAGCGCCATTGTTGGCTTTGGCGGTAAGCCGCTAACTCAGGAAGCAATAATAGCGAAGCTGAAAGAGAAAAAGGTAACTTCCGGTATTCAGCGCAAAGCCATTGATGCTTTGGTTGAACACACCAACGAAGCCCCTCCGGGTGCGGAATTATCAGTAACCGTAGCCAAAGGCAAATACCCCATTAACGGCAGTAATGCCAAGTTTAAGCCGCTGGCAGATGATGCCCGCAAGCGCGTACTCAGACCACAGCTTCGCGAAGACGGTACCGCCGACATGCGCGACTTAGGCGCTCAGGTTACTGTTGACCCGGAACAGCCGTTACTGCAAAAGATCCCTCCCAGCAAAGGCCGGCCAGGTTTTACGGTTTTTGGCCAGGAGTTAGAGGCCCATGACGGCGAGGATCGCGACTTTAAACCCGGGGAAGGTACCCGTGTCAGTGAAACCGACAGCAATTTAATTGTTGCCGACCGTACCGGCATGCCCAGCTTTAACGATAACAGCGTGCAAGTTGACGATGTCATGCAGCTAAATAATGTCGATGTCTCCACGGGGCACGTGAAATTTAAAGGCAGTGTCATTGTTAGTGGTAACGTCAGCGAAGGCATGAAAGTCACCTGCTCGGGTGATATCACCGTCGGTGGTTATGTTGACTCAGCTGAACTTTACGCCGACGGCAATATAACCGTGCGCAAAGGCTGCATAGGTCGCCTGCTGAATTCCGGCGAAACCGCAGAGCATGACGAAGACGCCGATGACTGGATACCCGACGTTTCCACCAAACTGGTGGCGGGTGGCTCAATTTGGTGCGCCTATGCCCAATATTCCTGTTTAGACTCGCAAAATGGCGTACATACCGACAAGCAGCTGACTCACTGTCATGTCATAACCAAAGGTCAGTTGGCTATTGGTGGTGAGGGTCGCAACGCCCGCGGTAAATTGATAGGCGGCACCATTGAAACCTGTGATCACATTTATTGTGGCCAGTTAGGCGCGCCGGCCGGAACCAAAACACGAATATACTGGTCATTGCCTCCGGTTGACCCGCAGTCGTTGGAACATTTAAAGAACATGCGTGGCGTATTGGCTAAAACTCTGGCACGCATAAAAGTTGTGCAACAGGGGCTGGACCGTTGCAAAACGTTGGAAGACGGCGCAAAAAAACTTGAATATGAGACCAAATTAAAAGGTGAGCTGCGTAAGCTCAAAGCGCGCATCGTTACTACCCGCACCAGCATCGACTCTGTACTGGAAGCGTTTGAGAACCATCCGGTACTGCGTACTATGGTCAGTAAAGAAGTGTTCCCCGGCATTTTGTTTATTTTTAAAGAAAAAAGCCTGCGCATAAAAGAACATCGGAATGGTACAATGTTCTTACTTCAGGACAAACAACTACGAGTAGACAGTCTGGTCTAAGCGGTAACTACTATGTCATCTGCAATTCTTTCTATGCTTGGGAGGCAATCCTCTCAACCCTGGACTTATGGTTCGTTGTTAGTCATTCACCCGGGCGGTGCAGAACTGGCAGGCCTGAGCAATAGTTCGGCCTGGTGTTTTCATGCCGGCCATGCCGATGCCTGGAAAGCGGCCGGACACAACGCTTTTTGTCAGGCACAGGCACCCGATTTAACCGCTTACGACGGCGTGTTAATGCTGGTAGCCAAAGAAAAAGAACTTAACCATTACTTATTAGAGCAATTGGCGCTATTACCGGCCAATACCCCAGTGTGGTTTGCTGGTGAAAAACGCTCCGGCATTCAGCCGTTAATGAAAAAGTTACCTGACTGGTTGCAACCGCCTCAGAAGCTGGCTTCAGCTAACCACTGTTTACTGTTTGCCAGCGCAAGAAACCATCAGGTACATGAACCGGCTCCTTTGGCCAGTTATGCTAAAACTCTGACTTATGAACTGGATAACCAGCAGAAGTCTTTTGTCACTTTGCCGGGTGTTTTCAGCCGTGAGCATATTGACCCTGCCACCCTGCTGCTGTTGCAACATATTAAAAATTTGCCCAAGGGGCGAGGCCTGGATTTTGCCTGCGGAGCCGGTGTTATTGCTCAGCAAGTTTCGCCACTGACCACTGAACTTATGGCGTGTGACGTGAGTCCTATTGCCATTGCTGCCAGCAGAATGACGTTGGAAAAAGAAGCAATAAATGCGGAGTTGCGTTTAGCCGACGGGATACCAGAAGACGCCGGACAGTTCGATTTTATTATTAGTAATCCGCCGTTTCATACCGGGCAGAAAACCGATTATGAAATTGCCCGGAAATTTATCAAAGATGCAAAGCAACACCTTAATAAACAAGGTGTTTTAAGAATTGTGGCAAACCGCTTCTTGCCCTGGCCCGAGGTTATTGAGTCGGCTTTTACGCACTGTGATACCATTGCCGATGATGGTCGCTACCGCGTTTACCATGCAGCTTATCGATAAATAACCGATTTTTCTGTTTAACCAATGCCTTTTTTGTTAACGCTTTGCTAACATCAATATACAAATAATTTTTTCAGAGACTGAGCCGTAGACTGAATGCATACTATTTCACTGAAGCGCATACTGATTTACATCGTGTTGTTGGTCACCAGCTTCGCGCTTCTTGTCGGTTTTACCGTCAATATTGTTAGCCAGGTTGCTCAGTACGAGAAGTCGCTGCATGAGCAGTCGCTTTCGTACGCCCGCATAGTTGCCGGTAATGCAGCCAGTAGTCTGGTGTTTAATGACAACGCAACCGAAAAGCAACGGCTAAACTCACTGCAAAACACTGACTTTATTCAGCACGTTCATGTCTACAAACTGGATGAAACCAGTAACGAGTTGACCTTTTTCTCCAGCTACAACAAACAGGGACTGGCCCCCATTCCGGCGCGCTTTTCAAAGCTCGACCGACTGACCTCGCCGCAAATTCAGGACAACTACATTGAAGTGTCGCAGCCTGTAGTGCTGGATAGCGAAGTAATCGGTTATGTTTACCTGCGCGGCTCACTGGAGCAGGCCCGTTTATTTATGTGGCGCTCTATTGGCATAGCCGCTGTGGTATTTGTGCTGACACTGCTGCTTTGTTGGTTAGTGACTCTGCGTTTAAGAAAAACCATTGTGACACCGCTCGACTCAGTCGTGGATGTCATTTCTCAGGTAGCGCGGGACAAGAATTACTCGCTGCGCCTGGCGCCCTCACAGCTGGTAGAGTTTGACATGATGGCTCACGCCTTTAATACCATGCTGGACAGAGTGCAGCAGCATATCAGTCGTCAGCGCCGTGCCGAAGAAGAAGCCAGTCAGTTAAATACCGAGCTGGAGCGGCAGGTAACGCAGCGCACTCAGGCGCTGAAAGAATCGAACAGTGAGCTGTTAAAAACGCTGGAGCAGTTGCACCAGTATCAGGGGCAATTGGTTGAGTCGGAAAAAATGGCGTCGCTGGGCGACATGGTTGCCGGCATTGCGCACGAAGTTAACACACCCATTGGTTTGTCAGTAACGGCTTCGACCTTATTGCAGGACAAACTGACCGTTATGCAGGAAAAGTTTGACGAGAAACGCATTTCAACGTCTGAATTTGAGCGCTTTTTGAGTGACTGTGACGAAAACCTGCAAATTATTTACCGCAACTTAGGCCGCGCCGCCGACTTAGTGACCAGCTTTAAGCAAGTGGCCGTTGACCAGTCATCAGAAGTGGATCGCGACATTCATATACCGTCTTTTATGAACGATGTTCTTATTTCGGTTAAACCGCGACGCCTTGACCCGGAAAAATTCCCAATTCGAATTTCTTGTCCGGACAACCTGACGGTACGCGCTAAAGCAGGACCGCTGAACCAGGTGCTGATAAATCTTATTGTGAACTCCATGATCCACGCTTTTGACGGCTACGACCACGGGCAAATTGATATTAGTTTTAGCATGCAGAACGACTCTGAGCTAGAAATGGTTTACGCCGATAACGGCAAAGGCGTTCCGAGCGATATCAGCCGTAAAATATTTGATCCCTTTGTCACCACCAAACGAGGTTCCGGCGGCAGTGGTTTGGGTCTGCATTTAGTTTATAACCTGGTGACTCAGGTATTAGGCGGTAACATTCACTTCTTTAGTGAGGAAAAGAACGGGGTGGAGTTTATTGTTCGTTTTCCCGTCACTTTAGTCAGCAATGCTTGAAAAATCTCAAACAAAAGTCATAATGTAACGTCATAACTTTTATAAATATAAGTTCAACACCGTACGCACAGCGACGAACTTTCCGGGAAAATCAACGCTTATGAATGCCAGAATATTGATTGTTGAAGACGAAGTTGTTACTCGCCAGACTCTTACCCGTCTATTCCAACAAGAAGGCTACGAAGTTTTTGATGCAGCTGATGGCCTGCAAATGGAAAACATCATGCGTCAGGAACGTGTTGATGTCGTAATCATGGACGTTAACCTGCCAGGCAAAAATGGTCTGGAGCTTGCCGAGTCATTACGCGAAAGCGACAACATTGGCTTAATTTTCTTAACCGGGCGCGACAGCGAAGACGACCGCCTGTTGGCTCTGGAACTGGGTGCTGATGATTACCTCATTAAGCCTTACAACCCGAAAGAGCTGACTATTCGCGTACGCAACCTGTGCCGTCGCATTGAAGCTTCACGCTCAAGCAATCCGGTTGAAAACAACAGTGTTGAGTTCCAGTTCCACGGTTGGCGTTTAAACAGCGACAGTCGCTGCCTGTACTCACCGGAAAACCAGATGTTCCGTCTGCCGAAAAGTGAATACCGCGCGTTAGAGCTGTTTTTGTCAAACCCGGGCCGTATTCTTGACCGCGAAACACTGGTTAAACGTATGCTGGACCGCGAACTTCGTCCAAATGACCGTACAGTTGACGTTGCCATTCGCCGTATTCGTCGTCATTTCGAGTCACACCCGGAAACGCCAAACCTGATTACCACCATCCATGGTGAAGGTTATCGTTTTATTGGTGAGGTTGATCAGCAAGCTCAGTGATGCTTCGCTAACCAGGCGTCAATTTGCTGCCGGTGCGGAATGACCGCATCGGCCCATTCTATTAACAGGCGTTCTGCCACTGGCCATTCCCAGTCTTCTTTCTCTACTCTTTCCATGTTTTTTGACAGAGCCGTTAAACCGACCGAACTACAGGCACCTTTCACTTTATGCGCCTGTTTGCGTAATTCGTCTTCGTTGCGTTCTTTAGCTGCCTGATGCAGTAGCTTAGCGTAGCTTTGAATAATACCGTCAAAGGTTGTAAGGGTTGCTTTTATGCCCTCGGCACCCAGAGTATCCAGGTATTGTTGCAACAGTTCGGTATCGATATCCGATTTTTCTGCCATCTTTGTGTGCTCCATCAATCCAAAACCCTATCCTCGGCGTATTCCTGTTTTGAGTCAACCACTGTGCACAGTGCACAGATAGAATCGATTAGGGCAATCGGTGTCACCTGGTTAAATTCTGCGATATAATGCCCACCTTTAGACTGAGCCAACTTGATCAAGATCAATCTGGCCGGACAATATTCACGAGACTTGGAGTTCACAACGAATGCCAACAGTTATGCCCGACGTAGCCAACCAAACGCAGGCCCAGACAGAGGGAGCCCTCGATTGGGTTGGCATGAGCAACATTGAAGTTCCACTTATGGTAGCCGCCGCCGGCGTACCAGAGCGCCCTGTGGCCGCTAAAGTGGAAGCTTTCGTCAACCTGAAGAACCCGAAAACCAAGGGTATCCATATGTCTCGCTTGTATTTATTGCTGGACAAACTCTCGACCGAAGGTGAACTCAGTCATGATACTTTGAAGCAGCTGCTGAATGACTTTATTGAAAGTCATAAAGACATCAGTGATCAGGCCTTTATTAAGTTTGATTTTGACTACCACTTACGCCGCAAGTCGCTGATAAGCAAAAAGCAGGGCTGGAAAGCTTACCCGGTGAGTTTAACCGGTCGCTACGATGCCGGAAAACTGAAGCTGGAGCTGTCTGTTGATGTGCCTTACTCGTCAACTTGCCCGTGCTCTGCAGCGTTAGCGCGTCAGTTAATTCAGGACGCCTTTAATGCCCAGTTTGCCGGTCAGGAACAAGTCGATGCAGCCACCATGCACGAATGGTTAGGTTCGACCGAAGGTATTGTCGCTACACCACACAGCCAGCGTTCAATTGCTGAAGTTAAAGTGGCATTGAGCGAAAGCGTTACTGACTTTCCTATTGTGGAACTGATTGACGCTGTTGAAGATGCGCTGAAGACGCCGGTTCAGGCTGCAGTGAAACGTGAAGATGAGCAAGAGTTTGCCCGTTTGAACGGACAAAACCTAATGTTCTGTGAAGACGCATCGCGCCGCTTACAGCACCAGTTGAACCAAATGTCACACTTCCGTGACTTCTGGTTACGAGTGAACCACTACGAGTCGTTGCACGCACACGATGCTGTCAGTGTCACCACCAAAGGTATTCCGGGTGGTTATTCAGCCTAACCCGGCTTAAATTAATTCCATAAGCAGCCATTAGTGGCACAGCTTTTGCTTCACACCTCACAGAGCGTCAATTTTCTGATGAGGTGTGAAAATGGAAATTATCTTGTTGTTGTTTGTTGTTGTATTAATTGCGGTGGCCGTTATTGCCAGCCGAATGTCCGAAAACTACGTCCCCTACCCTTATAGACTAAAAGATACGACCCTGTGCACGGCTCAGGAAGACCAATTTTTGACACTGCTGGAAAAGTCGGTCGGCGATGATTTCCGTATTTTCACTAAAGTCCGCTTAAGCGATATTGTTACCGTGCGTTCCGGCTTGTCGGCAACTGCCCGTAAAGACGCGCACAACAAAGCCAGCCAACGTATTCTTGACTATGTACTGTGCGACATTCACACCATGCAGGTAAAAGCTGCCATTGAGCTGGAACCCGGACAGTCATCGCTGAATCAGCAAAAACGTAACTTGTTTTTGAAAAATACGTTAGCCGCAGCCGGCTTGCCGTTCCTGCGCTTTAAAGCCAAGCCGGGTTACCGTGTAGCTGAGCTACACGACTACATTCATGGCAAAATTCGTCAGGCCGAGCACGTTCGCGCAGCCGTACCAACCAATAGAGACAAAGATAACCAGCCGATTGCCGCTTAACCATGTCCGTGGCAGTATAGCTGCATGAACACGGAGCTTTTAAACGACATTCTGTTATCCCCTGTGACTCTCGCTCTGCTGGCATTGCTGGCAGAGCGCTGGTTTCCGTGGCCGGAACAATGGCATCCACTTGCCGTTTTCCGGCTAATGGCTTCCTACATGAGCGGCAAGGTGAACAAACCCGGACGCCAGGTCAGCCAACAACGTATTGCCGGTTTTCTGGCCTGGTTAACCATGTCACTGCTGGTGCTGCTGCCGGCGGCTATTGTCTTTGCCGGTGCCGAAGTGGAACTTGCCATTGGCTGGCTTATTCTATTGGTCAGTTTACGTCAGCAACCCGTTACTCATGCGGTGCGCCTGGCGGACAGCCACTTACAGCGGGGTCGTAAAAATGCCGCCCGCGCCTGGCTAAGCCGCGTCACCTGGCGCGACTGTGACTTACTCAGTGAACATGGCATTGCAAAAACCAGTCTGGAATTACGTGCTGCCAGTATTTTAGAACACCGCTTCACTCCTTTATTCTTTTGGTTTATTGGCGGCCCTTTAGCTGCGCTTGGCGTGCGTACTGTCTATGAATTAACTCAAATATGGCCTGTTGCTCAGGCCCGTTATCGTCATTTTGGCCTGGCAACTCACTGGCTATACACCATAAGCCACTTTTTCCCGTCGTTTTTACTGTCGCTGGCAGCGCGTTTTATGGCGCTGTTTCAGCCCAGCAAGCCCAAACTGCAGTCGCTAAACCGTAACCCACTGTTCCCGACTGTGCTGCTCAGTTGGTTACAGAGTTTCAGTTATTGTCACCGGGTAAGCCTGGGCGGGCCTATACAAGTTCAGGGAATTCGTATTGCGCGACAGCGTTTTGACGGCCGTCCGGCAGAGTTGTTATTGCCCCGGGCGCAGCGCTGGCAAAGGCAATGGCAGATCTTTTTCATTGCTTGTCTGGTTATTGCACTTTTTGCTCTGTTCATTTATCGACCCTGACCGACTCATCGGGTATACTACGCGCCCTAATAAGGCAACCATTTAATACTATGAAAACCATTGATGTAATCGGCATTGGCAATGCGCTGGTGGATCAGGAGTTTGAGGTCACTGATGACTTCCTCCAAAAGCACAATTTGAAAAAAGGCATGATGGAGCTGATTGACGAAGACGCTCAAAATACTCTGATTGCCGAGCTCAGCGAACTGGGTGAATTAAAAAAGCAGTGTGGGGGTGGCTCAGCCGCTAACTCGCTGGTGGCTTTTGCTCAGTTTGGCGGAAAAGCCTATTATTGTTGTAAAGTTGCAGACGATGAAGCGGGTATGTTTTACCGTCAGGACTTAGAACAAGTGGGTATTGAAACCAGCCTTAAAAAGCAGCAGAACCCGGGTATCACCGGTCGTTGCCTGGTCATGGTTACCCCGGATGCTGAACGCACTATGCGTACACACCTGGGCATTACCGCTGACTTGTCCACCGTTGAAATTGATGACCATGCGATTGCAGCAGCAAATTACCTTTATATTGAAGGTTATTTAATTACCTCGGAAATTGCCCGTGGTGCTATTCAGCATGCTAAAAAAGTGGCGCGCGATAACAACACCAAACTGGTTATGACCTGCTCTGACCCGGCAATGGTGAAGTTTTTCCGCGACGGCATTGATGAAATTCTTGAGGGTGGTGTCGATTTAATGTTCTGTAACCGTGAAGAAGCAGAATTATTAACCGGTAAGGACGATCCTCAGGCGGCTTTAAGCGTATTACTAAAGCAAGCCGACACGGTTGCAATTACTCTGGGCAAAGATGGCGCCTTAATTGCTAACCGTGAGCGTCAGGTTCATGTTCCTGGGGTGCCGGTTAAAGCTATTGATACCAACGGTGCCGGCGATATGTTCGCAGGTGCTATGCTGTACGGTTTAACCCGTAATATGCCGTTAGAAGACGCAGGCCGTCTGGCCAGCCACGCGGCCGCTGAACTGGTTACCGAATTTGGTGCTCGACTGGATAAAGAGCGTCAACAGCAGTTAATTGAGCGTGTTATGAAGGCTCAAACCGCCTGAACTCATTACAAGTTCACCGACAAGATCACTGAAAAAGAGAGTCGCTATGAGTGTAGAAAATTCGCAAGACTACAAAGTTGCAGATATTAGCCTGGCAGAATGGGGTCGCAAGGAAATTGCGATTGCTGAGTCCGAAATGCCGGCGCTGATGACTATCCGCCGTAAATACGCTGACAGCAAACCACTGGCCGGTGCCCGCATTATTGGTTGTATCCATATGACCATTCAAACAGCTGTGCTGATTGAAACCTTGCTTGAGCTGGGCGCAGAAGTACGCTGGTCGTCGTGTAATATTTTCTCTACTCAGGACCACGCTGCTGCCGCTATGGCCGCTGCCGGTGTTCCGGTATTTGCCTGGAAAGGCGAAACTGAAGAAGAGTATGACTGGTGTTTAAAGCAAACTTGCCACAAAGACGGCGAGCTGTGGGATGCCAACATGATTCTGGATGACGGCGGTGATTTAACCCTGATGATCCACGACGAATTCCCACAAATGCTGGACAAAGTACACGGCATTACCGAAGAAACCACCACCGGCGTTCACCGCCTGCTGGACATGCTGGAAAAAGGCACTTTGAAAGTTCCGGCCATTAACGTGAACGACGCCGTAACTAAGTCAAAAAACGACAACAAGTACGGTTGCCGCCACTCGCTGAACGACGCCATTAAGCGCTCAACTGACCACCTATTGTCAGGTAAGAAAGCTCTGGTTGTTGGTTACGGTGATGTGGGTAAAGGTTCTGCCGCAAGTCTGCGTCAGGAAGGCATGATTGTTAAGATCAGCGAAATTGACCCAATTTGTGCTATGCAGGCTTGCATGGACGGCTTTGAAGTAGTTTCTCCTTACATTGACGGTAACAACAAAGGTAACGGCGAGAACATTAACAAAGACTTGTTGGGCAATACCGACCTGATTGTCACCACAACCGGTAATATGGACGTGTGTGACCGTTATATGCTGGCAGCACTTAAGCCTACCGCTCTGGTTTGCAACATTGGCCACTTTGACAACGAAATTGACACGGCCTTTATGCGCAAAAACTGGCGCTGGGAAGAAATTAAGCCACAGGTACACAAAATTTATCGCTCAGACGATGATAACGACTACTTGATTCTGCTGGCCGAAGGCCGCCTGGTGAA
>NZ_DFTS01000062.1:2365-2674 GCF_002383015.1 Idiomarina sp. UBA4206 | reverse complement strand
CGCCTGGTGAACCTGGGTAACGCAACCGGTCACCCAAGCCGTATTATGGATGGTTCTTTTGCTAACCAGGTACTGGCGCAGATTCACTTGTTTGGACAAAAGTTTGCCGACATGGACAAAAAACAGCAGGAAGAATACCTGCGCGTAGAAGTTCTGCCGAAGCAACTGGACGAAGAAGTTGCACGTTACATGGTGCAGGGTTTTGGTGGCGTTATCACCAAGCTGACAGCGGATCAGGCCAACTACATTCACGTTGATGCAGAAGGTCCGTTTAAGACAGACGAGTACCGCTACTAATGAGCGATATCC
>NZ_DFTS01000062.1:1683-2196 GCF_002383015.1 Idiomarina sp. UBA4206 | reverse complement strand
TAGCCGGCGGTACCGTTTGTAATGTACAGTTGAACTGGATAGCTCTGCGCGGCGATACACCTTTAGGTATACGAATTACCCTGGCACCCGGACAATGGCCCATTGATGATTTTTGCACCCCTGACGCCTGGTCAATTCCGGCCGACAAACTGTGCTACTTTAAATGCGCAGCCGTATCGGAAAAGGCACGTGGCTTAGGAATAGGCAAAGAGTTGCTGTATCGCAGCATAGCTTCAGCCAAAGAACTGGGCTGCCAGGGTGGCTTAGCGCATATTTGGATGCAAAGCCCCAAAAACAGCGCCTATGAATATTTCACCCGCTGCGGCGGTGAAATGATTAAACAACACGAAAAACGCTGGTACAAAGCCTCAGTAGAAGACGGCTACTATTGCCCTGTGTGCGACGGCACCTGCTACTGCGACGCCGGCGAAATGCTGCTGAAGTTCGATACGTAAGGCTCCGACTAGCGAGCGCTGAGGTTGCATGGGCTATTGTGGAGGACGCCCGTGAATA
>NZ_DFTS01000062.1:0-1670 GCF_002383015.1 Idiomarina sp. UBA4206 | reverse complement strand
ATCCATGGCGCTGCACACCTCCACAATAGCCCATTGCAACCGTCGGGCGCGCTCTCTACCCGGTACCTCACGTAATCGCAGCAATTTATCGTAAACATGGATATGCTAGAAGGACAGGTCATTCACTTGAGAGCGTTACGAGTGTTGAAGGCCTCTGTGGCGGAGTGTCGAAGGCCATGGATGGCCTTCGTCAAGCCCTCATGGATGAGCTCGTCGCGTCTCCGCCACAGAGGCCTTCAATGCTCAAGCGAAGCAAGTGAATGACCTGTCCTTCTCTGCTTTAATAGGTGGTGATTATGTATGATCCTTTGGTTAATGCGCCTCCGGGGCCTCATGATGCTCCTGAGCCTAGTTATTGGCAGCAGCATACGCAGGCCAATTTTCCGGAGTGTGTTGATGCGCCGGAGGAAGTGGAGTTTGCTGTTGTTGGAGCTGGGTATACTGGCTTAAACGCAGCCCGGGTTCTGGCTGAAAACGGGCACTCTATTGCGGTGTTTGAGGCTAACCAATTAGCCTGGGGGTGTTCCTCCCGTAATGCCGGCTTTGTAATGAAAAGTACCGGTAGACTGGGCTTGTCAGCCTGGGCTGAACGCCTGGGCAACGAAGTTGCGCAAGGCATTGCCGCCGAACACCAGAAAGCGCTGAAGCTGGTTGAGGAAACGGTACAGGAGTGCCCTCAGCATTGTCAGCGCCAAAACGGTGGTTATCTGAAAATAGCGCATAAACCCGGCGCCATTGATCCGTTAAAGAAACAGTATGACCAGCTCAAACAATTTAACCAGCCGGTGGAATGGCTGACGCAAGAGCAATTGAGCAACCTGGTTTCCAGCCCGCAGGCTCATGCGGCTTTACGCTTCACCGACTGTTTTGCTCTGAACCCTATGTTATTAGCTGCCGCCACCGCCCGACGGGCCGTTGCAGCCGGTGCGCTGTTAGTTGAGCATTGCCCGGTAACAAAGGCGGTGTCGCTTGGCGGCAAAGGCGTGTATTTGCAAACCGCTAAAGGCGCTGTACGCGCCCGTAGGCTGTTAGTTTGTTCTAACGGCTATACCTCAGGGCAATTACTTCCGGAGCTTGCCAGTCGCTCGCTACCGGTACTGTCGAGCATTATTACCACCCCACCTCTGAGTAAAGAACAAGTTGAAAGCATTAAGCTGTCACCCCAGTACGCCATAATGGATACTCGCATACTGAAGTACTACTTCCGCTTACTGCCGGATAACCGCTTATTGTTTGGCGGCCGTGGTGCCATTCAAGGAAAAAGCGCCGCCGATGCTGTTTATGCTAAGCGTCTGCTAACGGCTCTGCACCAGACCTTTCCGCAACTGCGGGATATCAACAAATGGGAACACTTCTGGAGTGGCTGGGTTAGCGTGTCACTGGACGATTACCCGCGGATAGGCAAAGTGAAAGATAATATCTACGCCAGCATGGGTTACTGCGGCGCCGGTGTTAGCTTTACCGCCTTAGCAGGCCAGCGACTGGCAGAAGCCGCCATGGAACGACCCCTGCCCGAGCTACCGTACTACCAGTCACAACTAAAGCCCTTCCCACTGCCGCGCTTCCGCCGCCTGGGCCAATGGCTCTACTACCACTACGGCCGCCTACTCGACTGAGACGGGACAGGCTATTCACTTGTTTCGCTTGAGCATTGAAGGCTTCTGTGGCGG
>NZ_DFTS01000070.1:7171-11393 GCF_002383015.1 Idiomarina sp. UBA4206 | reverse complement strand
GTGGGGTCCGAACTGGGAAGAAATTCTGGGTACGGAATTCGAAAAACGTAAGAAAGACAAGAACTTCGACGACGTGGTGCAAAAAGACATGTACGGTCAGTTTGAAAAGACCTTCATGATGTATTTGCCACGCTTGTGTGAACACTGTCTGAACCCGGCCTGTGTGGCGGCTTGCCCTTCCGGCGCAATTTATAAGCGTGAAGAAGACGGCATTGTTCTGATTGACCAGGACAAATGTCGCGGCTGGCGTATGTGTGTATCGGGTTGCCCGTACAAGAAAATTTACTACAACTGGAAGACCGGTAAATCTGAAAAATGTACGTTCTGCTATCCGCGCATTGAAGCCGGTCAGCCAACCACATGTTCAGAAACTTGTGTGGGTCGTATCCGTTACTTAGGTGTGTTGCTTTATGATGCGGACCGCATTGAAGAAGCGGCAAATACACCAAACGAGCAGGATCTGTACGAAGAACAGTTAGGTATCTTCCTTGACCCACATGACCCTGAAGTTCAGGAAGCGGCGCGTAAAGAAGGCATTGCTGAAAACTGGATCACGGCTGCACAGCGCTCACCGGTTTACATGATGGCAATGCAGTGGAAAGTAGCACTGCCACTGCACCCTGAGTACCGGACGCTGCCAATGGTTTGGTATGTGCCACCGCTGTCGCCAATTCAAAGCGCGGTCGAAGCAGGCCACGTGGGTATGGATGGTGAAATTCCGGATCTTAAATCGCTGCGTATTCCGCTGCGTTATCTGGCTAACCTACTGACTGCCGGTGACGAGAAACCCATTGTTCGCGCACTGGAGCGAATGATAGCCATGCGCTCGTACAAGCGTTCAGAGCATGTTGACGGCGTTGAAGACTTAGCGGTTCTGGAGCAGGTTGGCCTGACCAAGAATCAGGTAGAGGAAATGTACCGTTACATGGCGTTGGCGGATTATGAAGACCGCTTCGTTATTCCGACCAGCCATCGCGCTTATGCTGAAAACGCATACGACGTTAAAGGCGGCTGTGGCTTTACCTTTGGTAATGGCTGTAGCGACGGAAACAACGGTGTGAATCTGTTCGGCGCTAAGAAAGAGTCGGTTCGTCAAGTCATTCCTGTGACCATGAAGGAGTAATCAGCATGCAGGTATTACAAGTTATTTCGTTATTGCTGGATTACCCCAACCCCGAGCTTGTAGAAGCTCGGGCGGAGTTAGAGCAAATGATTCAGCAGTCGTCTTTAAGTGCTGACGATAAAGCAGCGCTGGAGGCCTTTATTGAGCACCGCACCAACATGTCGTTGATGGACTGGCAGTCGGAGTACGACGGGCTGTTTGAGCGTGGCCGTGCTCTGTCACTACTGTTGTTCGAGCACGTACATGGAGAGTCGCGTGACCGTGGCCAGGCGATGGTTGATTTAATGAACCAATATAAAACTGCTGGTCTTGATTTAGGTGTGAAAGAACTGCCGGATTACATTCCGCTGTATCTGGAATTCTTGTCCACCCAGGGCGATGAAAATGCCCGCCTGGGCTTAGAAGAAGTTGCGCATATTCTGGCACTGCTTACAGCAAGGCTTGAACAACGCGGCAGTAACTACTCACTTTTATTCCAGACACTGTTGAGTATCTCTGGTGTACAGATTGACCTTGACGATGTGCGTCAGCAAATTGCTAATGAGAAGCGCGATGACACCAGCAAAGAACTGGACAAAGTGTGGGAAGAAGAAGCGGTGACCTTTGCCGGCAATGACCAAATGCAGGGTTGTCCAACGGCGCAGAACCGGCCTTCGGAAGGTCAGCGCCGGGATCAGTACGTGCCATTGAACACCGACGATTTATCACAGCCGCGTAAAGTGTCGGGTATTTAAGGAGATTACCATGAGCTATCTAAATATGTTGGCCTTCGGCGTATACCCTTTTATTGCCTTGGCTGTTTTCTTCATCGGAGCCTGGATCCGTTATGACCGTGAGCCATACACCTGGAAAACGGCGTCGAGCCAAATGCTGGAAAGTAAGCAACTGCGAAAAGGTAGTTTGCCGTTTCACGTTGGTATTCTGGGGATCTTCTTTGGTCACCTGGTGGGATTGCTAATGCCAAAGCCCGTTTGGCACATACTGGGTGTTAGCAATGAGGCGAAACAGTGGCTGGCAATTATTGCCGGCGGTATCTTCGGCTTAATTTGTTTATATGGGTTGGCTATTCTCATTAACCGCCGCATGAACAACGTTCGTGTGCGGGCTACCAGCACCAGAATGGACATACTATTGCTGTGGCTATTGTTAGCACAATTAGTTTTAGGGTTAATTTCAATTTATTACTCTGTAAACCATGTGGTGCATGGTGCAGAAGGGGAGAAAGCGGGCGTTATGCTGATGCTGATGACCTGGGCACAGAACATTGTGACGCTTGACCCGGTAGAAGCAGTAGCGGCTATCAGCAACCCTCAAATTGAATGGGTATTTAAACTGCATGTATTCCTCGGAATGACTATTTTCTTAGTCTTTCCGTTTACCCGACTCGTGCATATGTTCAGCGCGCCTGTTCAGTATCTTACTCGTCAGCACCAGGTTGTCCGTAAAAAATTCGCTCGCTAGTTGTAGAGTTATCGAGAGGGGCACCCCTCTCAGGGAAGGTTGTTATGATACAAGTGAATCAAGTGGAAATTGCGGAAAAGGAGATACTGGCTGAAATGCAGTATCACCCCGCTGACACGCAGGAAGAAGCCATGAGTATGGCAGCGGAAGCACTGGTAATCGGTGAGCTGTTCAAACAAAGGGCAAAAGATTTAGGCATTGAGGTACTGGATGACACCGCGCAGGGTGGCGAAGATGACTTCATTGAAATATTGATTGAACGTGAAGTAGCTCGCCCGAAAGCGGACGAGCAAGCTTGCAAACAGTACTTTGAGCAAAACCCGGAACGCTTTAAAACGTCGCCGATTGTTGAGGCTCGCCATATTTTGTTAGCGGCAGCGCCGGATGATGATCTTGAGCGGGTGAATGCAAAGCGTATGTCGGAGCAGCTTATTCAGCAGTTGCAGGAAGGCGACGACTTTAGTCAGCTTGCACGCCAGTATTCCTCGTGTCCGTCAAAGGAGACCGACGGGAACCTGGGACAGTTGAGTAAGGGGCAAACCGTTCCTGAGTTTGAACGTCAGTTGTTCACCGCTGAAGAAGGGCTAATGAAATACCCGGTAGAAACTCGTTATGGGTTTCATGTGGTGTCTGTTGACCATAAAATTGATGGTAAGCCGTTACCGTACGAGGCGGTTAAAGACAAAATTGCGGAATATCTGGAAGAGAAAGTGCACCGTAAAGCGGTTTCTCAATACATACAGGCATTGGCGAATGAAGCTGATATCAAAGGTTTCGATTTTGTTGATACCGGTTCACCGTTACTGCAGTAAGTGGCTCTATTTCTGCTAGGATAGGCACCCAAAGGGGTGCCTTTTTTATTTTGGAGTCAAGTTATGGAATCTGCCTTCTGGCATGAGCGTTGGGAAAATCAGCAAATTGGTTTTCATCAGCCACACACACATGAACTATTGCTGAAGTATTTTTCTGGTGTGGTAAAGCCCGGTGCAAAGGTATTTGTGCCTTTGTGTGGTAAATCAAATGACATGCTGTGGCTGCTGGAAAAAGGCTACCGTGTTTTTGGGGTAGAGCTGAGTGAGCTGGCGGCCAGACAGTTTTTCGAGGAGAACCAATTAAAACCCAAAATAACCCAGCGTGGCGACTTTAAAGAGTATGCTCTGGATGAGCTGGTTATATGGGTTGGCGATTTCTTTAAGCTGGTTAAAAGCGACCTTGCCGATATTGATGCCTGGTACGATCGCGCCGCCATGATTGCGCTACCACCTGAAATGCGTCAACGCTACGTTCAACAGCTATGCGAGCAATTACCCGAGCAGGCAAAAGGTTTACTGATTACGTTGCAGTACCCGAATGGGTACCGTGAAGGGCCGCCGTTTTCGGTATTGGAAGGGGAAGTCGAAGTGGGTTATGGTCAGCGTTTTAGCATTGATCAACTGGAGTCAGCTGAAACCACGGTTAACGGGAAAGAAGCGGACGACAACCCGGTTACCGAGCAAGTGTATAAGCTGGATTAGCTCATTAATTTATTGCGCCGTAGAATCTTTTCAGTGCGGCGTGCCAATTTTTCCATAAAAACCAGGTCCGCTAACGTTGGTTCTGCCAATTCATTATCCAGGTCGGCCTGCCATTGGCTGACCT
>NZ_DFTS01000070.1:6816-7117 GCF_002383015.1 Idiomarina sp. UBA4206 | reverse complement strand
TTGCCATTGGCTGACCTCAGCATCCAGCATTTCCATCATTTTCTTAGAACAGCCACGACAAATACCCTGGCACATATCCGCTTCTTTTAAGCCAAAAGGAATGTGTTCGCGAATAACGTCCAGTAACTGATACATCGCGGTTTTGGTATCGGGTTTGCGCGTCATTTTTCCTCCAGTAAGTTCTCCGACATTTTCTGGATATGCTGATTCACCTCGCGGTTATGCTGCTCCATTTCTTCGAGCTTTTGTTGTGCCAGCTTGCGGTTACCTGCCTTAACGGCATCGACAACGGCTTGTGCGC
>NZ_DFTS01000070.1:4890-6693 GCF_002383015.1 Idiomarina sp. UBA4206 | reverse complement strand
CTTTATCGTGAGGTGCTTCTATAGCCTGATAACTTGAGTGTGACTTAAAGCGACTGCGGAACAGTTCCGAATAATACCAGCGACCAATACCGCACTCGTCAGAATCTACAACATTACAGTCTTCGGCGGATAGCGTACCCAAATACACGCGATACACGTCCATGCGCAGTTGCATTTCTTCAATATTGGCCAGTTCAATCTGAGCCAGTAGAGCACTGTTCGAAATGCTGCCGGTAAGCCGCTTTATGTGCTGGTTTTCATCAGCCAGTGACTCAAGGTAACGTCTGGTTGAATCGATATTGTCACGGGTTGTCTGAATAGCTTCAACACTGCGGGAATGACTTAAATCAACGCCTTGTACAATTTGCTCAACTTTGTCATTGATTCTGTCGGTTAGCTCGGTTGTGCGTTGAGATAATGAACGAACTTCGTTGGCGACAACAGTGAATCCACGACCATGTTCTCCGGCACGAGCAGCTTCAATATTAGCGTTTAAACTGAGTAAGTTGGTGGTCTCTGCGACACCACGAACATCGCCGCTGGTTTGCTCAATTTCCTGGGTATGCCCCTTTAACGCCGCAATACTTTCGGAAGTTGACTCAATATCGTCGACAATAGATGACAAATTGCCCACAACAGCAGACATGGTCGACTCACCTGACTGATTGTTTTCGTCAATGGTTAAGATGGTTTCACGCTCTTTTTGCAGTAAATCGCTGAGTTGTGAAAAGGTGTTTTGATAACCCGCCAGTGACTCAGTAAAGTTTTCAATAAAGCCTAAACGTTGTTGGTAGTCAGAGAACTCAGCTTGTTGCTCGGAAACCGTCTGGTTGGCAGCTTGAAGCTGTTCTGATAATTGCTGGTTTTCAGCCTCCAGCTGTTCAATACGTTGCCGTAACTGAGACTGAGTTGATGAACATTGATGGCTGCGGACGTATCCCAGTTTCTCTATTAACTGCATGGAACCTCCAAAAAGAAAAACCAGACTTCCGCAAAAGTTGCAGAAGTCTGGTTTATTAAGGGTTAAGCAGATTTATGCTTTAAGCCTTTTATGACTTGCCAGGTGATGCCTAGTGCACCCACGATGAAGACCATGTCGCCGACGGTACGGAACCAACGTAGGTTCTGAAGCAGAGGCTGTTGCATGAAGGCTTCACTACGTGCGTACCATAAACCTTCAGTGGCAGCGGCGTAGAACTGAATGAAACCGACTGGTAACAAGCTGGTGAAGAGCATTAGCGCTAAGCCAATGTTCATTGTCCAGAAGGCCATTTTCATCAGTTTTTCATCAAACTGCAGAGTTGGTCGTATGTAGCGAAGAATTAACAGGACGAAACCAAGCGCCAGGAATCCGTACACACCGAATAGTGCTGCGTGTGCGTGAGTAGGCGTAGTGTTCAAACCTTGTACATAGTACAGCGAGATAGGCGGGTTGATCATGAAGCCTAATACGCCGGCGCCTAACATGTTCCAGAACGCAACGGCAACGAAGCACAGTAGTGGCCATTTAAGGCGTTGCATCCAGTCAGCACGTTTTTGCAGGCTGTAGTTTTCCCAGGCTTCATAGCCCAGCACAATTAGCGGTACCACTTCTAACGCTGAGAAAGTAGCGCCCACGGCCATAACCGGTGTGGTTGTGCCTGAGAAGTACAAGTGGTGGAAGGTACCCGGGACACCGCCCAGCATAAACAATGACGCTGAGGCCAGTGCTGCAACGGTTGCCATACGGCGGGAAACCAAACCCATGCTGTGGAAAATGAACGCCAGTGAGGCAGTGGCAAATACTTCAAAGAAGCCTTCTAC
>NZ_DFTS01000070.1:4475-4816 GCF_002383015.1 Idiomarina sp. UBA4206 | reverse complement strand
TGAGTACGCTCGCCGTAGAAGAATCCGGCACCGTAGAACAGGCCAATGGCAACGACTGAGGCGGTGAAGAGTGCCAGTAAGTTCTTGTCGCCTTTCTCTTTGAAGGCACCAACAACACAGCGCATCATCAGTACTAACCAGAAGACGATACCCAGGAACTTACCAATTTGCCATAAGCGACCTAAATCGACGTACTCATAGCCCTGGTGACCTAACCAGAAGTTCAGGTGTTCAGGCATGATTTGCGCGATGGCTAACCAGTTACCGATAAAGGTACCCGCAACAACCAGAACCAGTGCCCAGAACAGGATGTCGACACCCAGTTTCTGATACTTCGGATC
>NZ_DFTS01000070.1:0-4421 GCF_002383015.1 Idiomarina sp. UBA4206 | reverse complement strand
CCCAGTTTCTGATACTTCGGATCTTTACCACCGTTAATAATCGGGGCAAGGAAGAGTCCTGCAGACAAGAACCCGGTCGCTATCCAGAACATGGCGGCCTGAATATGCCAGGTACGAGTTAGTGAGTAGGGGAACCACTCTGAAATATTAATACCGTAGAACTCTTGTCCTTCTACTGTGTAGTGCGCGGTAAGACCACCCATTAACACCTGGAAAGTGAACAGAGCAACAACGATAAATAAATATTTGCCCAAAGCTTTTTGCGATGGAGTCAGCTTAACCTTAGCAATAGGATCATGCTCTGGCGCAACCAGTTCCTCTTCTTCTTTGTCGCGTAAGAATGCCCACGCCCAAATTAAGAAACCAATACCGGCGATCAATAGGATAACACTGACAATGGACCAGATAATGTTTTCTGCGCTAGGCACGTTATCTATCAAGGTTTCATGTGGCCAGTTGTTGGTATAGGTGATGTCTGCACCTGGACGTTCAGTAGCAGCTGCCCATGCGGTCCAGAAGAAAAAGTCGTTCATTACTGCGCGACGCTCAGCTGAAGGCAGAGTGTTTTCCTTCATTGCATAGCTTACGCGAGTAGGGCGAAGCTCCGGGTCATCGCTGAACAGTTTTGAGTAGTACTCACCCGTTTGCTCAATAGCCTGAATGCGTCGCTCACTAAGAGTAACGGTGTCTGAGGCTTTGTCATAGGTGTTGGTGCGATACTCTTCCTTAAGTTCGTACTCAAGTTGGTTCTGTTGTACACCAGTAAGCTGTTCATAAGGCTTATCGAAGACTTCGTGGGCACGAATGTCTAACCAGGCCAGCAACTCACGGTGTAGCCAGTCAGCTGTCCAGTCCGGAGCCTGGTAAGCACCATGTCCCCAAATTGAGCCAAGCTGCATGCCGCCAACCGACTGCCAGGCTGTCTGCCCGTCTAAAACCGATTCCTCGGTTGCAACGACGTTACCATTGGTACTCATGAACTTATCCGGAATAGGCGGAGCCTCCCGGTAAACTTCCGTTCCAAAATACCCTAAAACGCCAAAGGTAATTGCAAGAACTGCAATTAATGTCCACCAAAGCTTACGATACCCGGCCATTATTGACCTCCTTGATGCTGAACAGCTTCATGTTGTTACTCCATAGGTTTATGAGCAGAGAATTCTTATTAATTCACTATGCGTTCACCTAATTGCAATATTGAGGCCACTTTTTAAAGTGTTGATTACTATAGCTTTTATTTTAAATAGGGTTTTTATGACTGAGTTTTATTAGGTTGTTTTAACTGGCGTGGTTAAAAGTACCCTAACGGTCATTTCTACCCTAAAAGAGGTATCCCTTCAGGCGGGTTGGCAGCTTTATTCCTTTCTGCTTAAACCTTGAGCAGGATCAATGCATTCGCATCAGACTCTCCTATGCTAGAAACACAATATGTAGTGTTAAATTTCAAGTAACTAACGATATATGGTGTTTTATGCCGGTTTACCCCACAAGACTGCATTACAGCGCGGAACAGATTGTCTGGCAGGAAGTTCCGGGAGAAGTGGCGTTAGCTTACACCATTACCGGCTGCCCGGTTGGGTGCAAAGGTTGCCATAGTGTGGATAGCTGGCCGGTCGGAAGTGGCGAGCCACTGACGCAGGAGCACCTTCAGCAGCAGTTGCAAAAATATCGCGGATTAATTAGCTGCGTTTTATTTTTGGGTGGCGAGTGGCAGCCAACGGCACTACTGAAACTATTAAAGCAAGTAAAAAATGAAGGGCTGGAGACTTGTCTGTATACCGGCTATGAAAACGTCTCACTAGCGCTTCGTGAACAACTGACTTATCTAAAAACCGGACCGTGGATAGCTGCCCGGGGCGGCTTGGAAAGTCCAACGACCAACCAACGATTCTATGACTTACGGACACAGCAGTTATTGAACTGCGAGTTTCAAACAGGAGAATAATTATGTTGCGCTTAAACGAAGAACAAGTCACTGGCAAAGTCGATTTCATCCACGAGTACTTGCACGCTCAAAATGCGGCTGATGGCTCAAAAATGGACGCAAACGCCAACGTCACACAAAAAAATATAGCAACGCTTGAAGCCGAGTTAATGAAAGACTTTTTTGTGCAGGTTAACCGCAAACAAGTCAGTAATAAAATTAGTGAGCTTTTTGGTAACGATTTGGCGAAAGAATACGTGCGTCAAATTGAGGACCATGAAATTTACGTGCACGATGAAACCAGTCTGAAGCCCTACTGTGTTTCAGTCACTATGTATCCGTTTCTACGTGACGGCTTAACCAAGCTGGGCGGTGAGTCTCAGGCACCTAAGCATTTAGAGTCGTTCTGCGGCACGTTCGTTAACTTTGTTTTTGCCGTGAGCTCGCAGTTTGCCGGGGCTGTGGCAACGGTCGAGTTCTTAACCTACTTCGACTACTTTGCCCGTAAAGACTACGGGGACGATTACTTAAACACCCACCGCCACGAAATTGAAAACCACCTGCAGCACGTGGTATATGCGCTGAATCAGCCTGCGGCGGCCCGCGGCTACCAGAGTGTGTTCTGGAATATCTCTATTTACGACCAGCATTACTTTGACAGTATGTTTGGTGAGTTTGTTTTCCCTGCAGACTTCACTAAACCGGAGTGGAGCTCGGTGAGCGCGCTGCAGGACTTCTTCCTGGACTGGTTTAATAAGGAACGCGAAAAAACGATTCTAACCTTCCCGGTGGTGACGGTTGCCATGTTAACCAACGACGGGCAATGTAAAGATCAGCCGTTTGCAGAGAAAATCGCCGGAGAAATGGCTAATGGTAACTCCTTCTTTGTCTACTTATCTGACAATGCCGACTCGTTAGCGTCATGTTGCCGACTACGGAGTGAAATAAGCGACAATACCTTTTCTTATACCTTAGGTGCCGGTGGGGTCGCTACAGGCTCTATTGATGTCATAACCATGAACATGAACCGCTTGGTTCAGGATGGCAGAGGTTTAGACGAAGAAGTCAGCAAAATTCATAAGTATCAGGTGGCTTACAGAAAGTTGATGGAAGAATATAAAGAAGCGGGTCTGTTAACTGTTTATGACGCCGGCTTTATTACTCTGGACAAGCAGTTCCTGACTATAGGCATTAACGGCATGGTTGAAGCGGCTGAGTCGCAGGGGATTACCGCAGGTAACAACCAGGCTTATAAAGACTTTGTGCAGAACCATTTAAAAATGATTTACGACGCTAATAAAGCGGCGAAAAAAGAATACGGCTATATGTTCAATACCGAGTTCGTGCCAGCAGAAAACCTGGGTGTGAAAAACGCTAAGTGGGACAGAGCTGACGGCTACAAAGTGAGCCGTGACTGCTACAACTCCTATTTTTATGCGGTAGAAGACGACGACGCCAATGCATTGGATAAGCTTGTTCTTCATGGAAAAGAGTTGATTGAATACCTGGACGGCGGTTCGGCTCTGCACTTAAACCTTGATGAAAAGCTCAATACCTCAGGGTATTTGTCGTTACTGAATATTGCCGCAAAAACGGGCTGTAACTACTTCTGCATTAACGTCAAGATTACCATTTGTAATGCCTGCGAACAGATTGATAAACGCACCTTAAGCGAATGTTCCAGCTGTGGCTCTGCAGACATAGACTACGGTACACGGGTTATTGGCTACCTGAAACGTGTATCGGCATTTAGCGCTGGTCGACGCAAAGAGCATCATTTGCGTCATTATCACCGTAAACAGCCGTCAGAGGTTGCTGTTGGCGCAGCGCAAGCCAATATTGGGCTGCGAAAAGCCAGCTAAAATCTGAAAACTACCCATAAAGAGGGAGCCCGCCTCCCTCTTTTTTCATGCCTTAAAATTGCGCTTTTATGGTATTCTCCGCGCGCACTTCCGGAAATTCAGGTGAAGCCATGGAAATCAATAGTTATCAAGACTTTATAAAAGCAGCAAAACAACAACACGAACCTCAGCGTTTGCTGTTTGTGTTAGCAAAAGCGCAACTCCCCGAGCAACCGACAGACAGTCAGAAGCAGCAATTCGAAACACAGGAAGGCGGCACATTAGAGCCGGTACTTTGTGTCGATAAACTGCCCGAAGAAGTCGAAGACTTTTCTGCGTTGGTTGAAGAGTCTAAACGCACTGACATTGACTGGGATATTGCGTTTATCAGCGCAATGGACGGCCGCGGCGGTCATCCCATTTCAAGCGACGAAGCCAGCCAGCCACTGGAAATGATGGTGCAGCAAATTCAGGCCGGCATGATCAAACATTTTTTAACCATTAACCGACAAGGAGAGTTGGTGCAGTTACTGTAGAGGTACGCTGCGCCCTATGTGGCCATGACAAAATTTCTGATTACCGTTATTACCCTGTTTTTTTCGGTATCGGCACTGGCGGCAGAGCCCGCCATCTCTCCTTTTGATTTAACCCAGTCT
>NZ_DFTS01000021.1:64436-71363 GCF_002383015.1 Idiomarina sp. UBA4206 | reverse complement strand
GACAGAACCCGGCTTATCGGCCGGCTCTCCACCTTATTCCTCTTTTCGACTTCAGAACTGCCATTTTCGCAAAAAGTCTAATAACTTATCTAAAGTCAGGGGTTCACTAATAAAGTAGCCTTGAGCAAAGTCACATTGTTGTTGCTGCAATAACTCCCATTGCCGCTTAGTTTCCACGCCTTCAGCAATAACGTCGATATCAAGGGCTCTGGCCACCCTAAGTAAAGCGTCTAATAAAGCAACCTGCACGCGGTCATCAGGTGCCTGGTTCAAAAAGCTTCTGTCTATTTTTATATAGTCGACAGGGTAACGCTGCAGGTAATTAATGCTTGAGTAACCGGTGCCAAAATCATCAATGGCCAGTTGTACTCCTTGCGAGCGCAGGTAATGCAAAATTTGTAATTGCCGCTGCTTATTACTCATTAACAAGGACTCAGTAATTTCGAAAGTGATGCTTTCAGTTGGTATACCGTGTTGCTTGATGCAAGACAGCCACTGTTTAGCGACTTCCATATCGTTCAGCTCTCGCTCTGAGCGGTTAATTGAAACTTCAATAGGGTACCCGGACTTATGAACGGTAACCCAGTCAATACAAGCTTGCTCCAGCACAAATTGCCCCAGCTCGTGAATTAACCCCGTGCGTTCAGCAACCGGAATGAACTCAGCGGGAGAAATGACGTTTCCATCTTCATCTTTCCAACGAAGTAAGGCTTCACATTTGGTGACTTTGCCGGAACTAAAATCAACAATAGGCTGATAAACTAGCGAGAATTCATGTCGCTTTAGGCCGTCCCGCATTCGGTTGTGAATGGTATTCTGGCGTTCGGTTTGCGCTCTTAGTTCGTCATTAAAGAAGTAGTGGGTGCGACGCCCTGCGGTTTTTGCGGCGTACATGGCCAAGTCTGCATTTTTGAGAAGCTCGGCAGCTTTCATGCCATCGTCAGGGTACAACGCAATACCAATGCTGCAGGTGGTTTGTATTTGGTTCTGACGTAATGTAAAAGGTTCGCTTAAATGACGATTAATTTGGGTTGCCAAATCATTAATGACTTCATGTGACTTGAAGCGATTAATCACCACAACAAATTCATCGCCGCCAATACGGGCGATAAAGTCAGAACCCCGCAGTTGACTCCTTAAACGTTCCGCAACTGACACCAGTAACTCATCGCCGGCGTCGTGTCCCAGGCTGTCGTTAACTTCTTTAAAATGGTCAAGGTCGATAAACAAAATAGCAAAATGCTGATCATTGCCGCTCTGAGTTAATTGATTGAGATAGTCAACAAAGGCTCGACGATTAGGCAAGTCGGTGATTGAATCGAAGTTTGCCTGCCGGTCAATCGTTGTTAGAGCTGTCCGTAAACGACTCTGGGTTGCGACCAAATTATACATAAAAGCAATCATTAAGAATGAGAGTGTCCAGCCGGCAATTATGATGATCCAATAAATATTATCGCGTTTAGCCCAGCCATTATCTTTCGGCGCAAGAGCCAGTATCCATTGGCCGGAGGATACATCGATTTCAATGGCGACATAATCTTTTTGCCATACGGACGGATCGCCACGTTGAAATAACTCTTCGCTATCTTTAATGTTCTTTTTCAGCGCGAATAGATAATCATCAACTGAAGTCAAACCGCTACTGATCATTAACTGGTCAATATCAATAACAATCGCAATAACGCCCCACAGCGAGTTATCGATAAAAACCGGAGCCCGTGCTATTAGTGCCCAGCCGCCTTGCACTAATTTGACAGGGCCGTCAATAATGATGCTTCTGCGTTGAATGGCTTCCTGAACACTCTTGAACTGTTCGGGTGAAGCTCGGTAATCAAAACCCAGCGCGTCCTGGTTTGGCACTAAAGGATAGAGAAACTCAATAATAAGATCAGGGGCCAGAGCCACATGACGAACAGGGAGGTCATTGTCTATTAGTTCTTGCACCAGCAAACGATAGCGTTCTGCGGAAATGTCAGGGGAAAGTTTTATTTCAGCCTGCAGCGCACGAGCGGTGGTCAGCGAGGAGTTAATCTGGCCTTCGAGTGCGGCGCGTAACCTGCCTAAGCGTTCGGTAGCCACACGCTTACGTGACTCTATCACTTGCGAGTGTTGATTTTCCGCAAACCAGATAACGCCGGTCACCAGCACGCAAAAGCTTACCAATATGACAAATAAGTAGCGCTTCATTGAGTATCACAGCTAGCTAAAACTCAGTCGAGTATCGCATAAAAATCGCACAACCCATAGCAGAAAAACTATTTTGCACGTTGCATCAAGCGCTTAATGTAAATTTCTGTGAAGCCCTGACAAATAAAGAGGTTTTTTCTTGACAGTGGGAAACAGTGACACCTAGACTGTAACATTGTGGGGATTTGTGGATAATAGTGGATCACAATGATCAGGTGGGATCATGTTCCGAGGTGCAACAACATTAAGTCTGGATAGCAAAGGACGTTTGGCCATACCGGCCAAGTACCGTCATGCGTTGTCATTAGACTGTGAAGGCAAAATGGTCTGCACGATTGATATTAAGCAACCGTGCCTTTTGCTGTACCCGCTTCCCGAGTGGCAAATCATAGAACAAAAACTCACTCGATTATCCAGTATGAACCCCGCAGAACGTCGCTTACAGCGGCTTCTGTTAGGCCATGCCGACGACTGTGAAATGGATAAAAACGGTCGTCTGTTATTGTCAGCGCCATTGAGACAACACGCCGGTTTAGAAAAAAAACTGATGCTTGTCGGGCAGCTGAATAAATTTGAAGTTTGGGATGAAGACGCCTGGCATGAACAAGTGGCGCAAGATATGGATGTTGAACGCGAAGGTGACTTTACTCTCAACGAACGACTAGAAGACTTTTCATTATAATGATAACAACGTCACCGCAACACGTTTCGGTGCTACTGGAAGAGTCGATACAAGCATTAGCGACTGATCCGCAAGGCACATATATTGACGCCACATTTGGTCGTGGCGGACATACACGTGCGCTTCTTAATCAGTTAGGTGACAAGGCCCGGGTAATTGCTCTTGACCAGGACCCTGAGGCCATTGCTGCGGCAAAATCCTTCGAAGACGACCCTCGTTTTCAAATTATCCACACTCCTTTCTCAAACCTGCAACAGGTGCTTGATGACTTGCAACTGAATCAGCAAGTGACGGGCATTTTATTTGACCTTGGTGTCTCCTCCCCACAATTGGACGATGCTGAGCGAGGCTTTAGCTTTATGCGTGACGGTCCGCTGGATATGCGGATGAACACCACTAGCGGCGAAACAGCGGCTGAATGGCTTAATCGTGCAGAAAAAGACGACATTAGTTGGGTTCTTAAAGAGTATGGTGAGGAACGTTTTGCTCGTCGTATTGCCAGTGCCATAGTTATGGACCGCGAGAAAAAGCCTTTCACCCGCACGAAGCAGCTTGCGGAAATGATTGCCCGTGTGAGCCCGGTAAAAGAAAAGCATAAACACCCGGCAACGCGCACATTTCAGGCCATACGAATTCATATCAACCGCGAGTTAGAGCAAATAGAACAAGCTCTCGAAGCGTCACTTTCTGGTTTGAAAGAAGACGGGCGGTTGGTGGTTATTAGCTTCCATAGCCTGGAAGATCGCTTAGTTAAACGCTTTATCCGTAAACACAGCGAGGGCAAGCAGTTGCCGCCGGGCTTACCAGTAACTGAAGCCGAACGAAATAAAGACAAAACATTGGAAAAAGTGGGTAAAGCGATTAAGCCGGGTAAGGCAGAAGTCCAGGAAAATCCGCGTTCACGTAGCTCTGTGCTGCGTATTGCCAGGAGGGTTCGCAATGACTAAACAGCGTTACCCAAGCCTGACCAAAATGTTACTTCAAGATCTGCTGCAACATAAGTGGATAGTGTTGCTGAGCGTGGTGGTTATTGTTAATGCACTAAGCATTGTTTATATCGCGCATTTGAATCGGCAATTAACTGCTGAGCGCGACGACTTACTCTCGTATCGCGACACTCTGGACAGAGAGTGGCGGCACCTTGTGATTGAGCAGAACTCGCTGACTGAACACAGTCGAGTGGAGCGTATCGCGCAGGAACAGCTTGGTATGCGTGACGTTGCGCCAGAGCAGGAGGTACTTGTCTCATGGCAGTGACTCGTCGCAAAAAACGTTCAGAGCCAGCCGGCACTCGCTGGCGTTTTTATACCGCAGTGTTTTTACTGTTCGGTGTTTTTTCCGTACTCATTGCACGTGCTGCCTATATCCAGGTCATTAGTCCCGATGCGTTTTCGCTACAGGGCGATATGCGCAGTTTAAGATCAGCCAGCGTTGCGGTTGAACGAGGAACCATTGTTGATCGCAACGGTAGAGAATTAGCGGTGAGTGTTCCGGTAGAAACCGTGTGGGCAGATCCAAAGCGAATTGCAGAAAAAGAAGCGTTGGCAGACGAACGTCGCTGGCAGGCTCTGGCGGAAACTTTCCGTATGAATCGTAATGAGCTGGTGAGCAAGGTGGACGATGAGTCAAAACGCTTTGTTTACCTACAGCGAAAAGTGACGCCGTCAGAAGCGGATTACGTGAAGCAATTGAAAATACCGGGTGTGTATTTAAAAACTGAGTCTCGGCGCTATTACCCAACAGGTGAAATCAGTGCTCATTTAATTGGGCTGACTGATATCGATGGTGCAGGCCAAGAAGGCCTCGAACTATTGTATGACGAGCATTTAACCGGCACACCGGGCAAACGAGTTTATCGCAAGGACGCGCAAGGGCGGGTTGTTGAAGAGATTAGTCAGACAGACGCACAACAACCAAAACAGCTGACACTGAGTATCGACCAACGTGTTCAGGCAACTGCTTACACCGAACTGAAAAAAGCCGTGCGCTACAATCAGGCAACTTCAGGCTCGGCGGTAGTGCTTAATGTCGAAACCGGTGAAGTTCTGGCTATGGTCAATAGCCCGTCCTTTAACCCTAACAACCGTGCGGAACTGCAGTCTTTCAGAATGCGTAACCGGGCGGTAACCGACAGCTACGAACCAGGCTCAACGATGAAACCGCTGGTGATTCTCAGCGCGCTCGAGAATGGCCGCCACAAAGCGGGCGATAGCATTGATACCAGCCCCGGCTGGTTGAGAATTGGCGGACGTCGTGTCAGTGACCCTCGCAACTATGGCGAACTGTCGTTGACCGAGGTGCTGAAACATTCCTCCAATGTCGGGGTGACCAAAATAGCTCTGGATTTGGGCATTGAACCACTATTGCAAACCTATGCCGACGCAGGCTTTGGTAACGATACCGGTATTGCTTTATTGGGTGAAAGTATCGGCATTTTAGGCGATCGTCGACGCTGGTCTGAATTTGAAATTGCGACGCTCTCATACGGGTACGGGCTGTCAGCAACGACTCTGCAACTGGCGAATGCCTATAACATTATTGCCAACGGTGGTTTGAAACGGCCGCTCACAATATTCCGTCAGGAATCACCGTTACCCGCTGAGCAGGTGTTTAATCCGGACAACACTCGAGCTGTCATGCATATGATGGAAGAGGTGGTGCGGGACGGCACAGCCAAAGCCGCTCAGGTTCCGGGGTATCGTGTAGCGGGCAAAACCGGGACAACAAGAAAAACGAAAACCGGTGGTGGTTATGGCGACGACTATGTTGCCTTATTTGCTGGCATTGCGCCGGTCAGCGACCCGAAAATTGTTGTTGTGGTCACCATAAACGAGCCGGGTACCGATGATTATTATGGTGGTACAGCGGCGGCACCCGTATTCTCAAAAATTGTGTCTCAGACCATGCGTCTGCTGAATGTCGCACCAGATAACATTGAAGACACCCGAGTTCGTGCTGCGGGTTTCGGGGGTGATGAATGATGAAACTGGCTGAGTTATTAACCATGCTGCCTGCTTCATTCGCTATTCCGGATGTTACTGTCAGTGGAATAAAATTAGATAGCAGGCAGGTTGCAAACGGCGACGTATTTGTTGCGATCCCTGGTTATGAAACCGATGGACGGGCTTATATTGATGCCGCTATAGATGCCGGGGCGGTAGCGGTTATTGCTGAAGCGCCCGGACTTGCGCTGGAACATCGCCGAGGTGCTGTGGTGGTCGGCTTTAGCGGTGTGCGCGAGCACTTGTCATATATTGCAGGCACCTTCTTTGGTCACCCGTCAGAGAAAATGCAGTTGGTTGGTGTTACCGGAACTAACGGGAAAACATCGGTCACTCATATTATGGCTCAGTTGGCAAAAGCTCTGGGCATGGAAGCAGCGGTTATTGGTACCACAGGTAGTGGGCTCATCGGACGTTTGTTGCCTGAACGGCATACGACGCCAGATGCAGTTACCGTGCAACACCGACTGGCGACATTACTTGCAGAAGGCGCAGAGCTTGTGGCTATGGAAGTGTCTTCGCACGCTTTGATTCAGCGCCGTGTAGAAGCACTGCACTTTTCCGCGGCCGCTATTACCAACATCAGCCGTGACCATCTGGATTACCATGGCACCATGGAAAATTACGTTGCAGCGAAACAACGACTATTCGCCGACTTTGGTGTGCAAAACCGAATAGTTAATGCCGATGACGACACCCTGAGTCAGTGGCATAAAGACAACTTAGCGGATCTATGGATAAGCCTTAATGATAGTTCGGTAGAACCGTGCTTGCGTGCAACGGGGCTTCAGTTCCATGAGCAAGGCTCAGTATTTCAGATCAATTGGCAGGGCGAATCCTGCACCGTTGAGACACCTCTACTGGGGCGCTTTAATGTTTATAACCTGCTGTGTGCCGTAGCGGTTTTATTGAAGTTCAATAAGCCGCTGGCGGAAATTGGCCAGGCTTGCCGCAATTTGCTACCGGTTCCCGGGCGCATGGAAGCTTTTCATAACAAGCAGTCGCCATTAGTGGTGGTTGACTATGCGCACACACCAGACGCTTTACACCAGGTAT
>NZ_DFTS01000021.1:59227-64300 GCF_002383015.1 Idiomarina sp. UBA4206 | reverse complement strand
TGCACTGCAAAGGTCGTTTATGGTGCGTGTTTGGCTGCGGTGGCGACCGTGACCGGGGTAAACGCCCACAAATGGGCAAAGTCGCTGCAGACTACGCCGACGTCGTGGTTGTTACAGACGACAATCCAAGAACTGAGCCAGCGCAACAGATTATCGAAGACATTCTGACAGGTATTGCGGATAAAGAGCGGGTTAAAGTCTGGCCCGGCCGCCGCGAAGCCGTGATAAAAGCCATGCAGGAAGCAGCGCAAGACGATGTTGTTCTGCTGGCAGGCAAGGGACATGAAGACTATCAGGTTATCGGCACCCAACGTGTGGATTACAACGAAAGAGCAGTCGTGAGTGAATGGCTGCAAGGAGACTGCGCATGATTTCAGTATCACTGGAGTGGATCGCGGAACAGGTGGAAGGCCGCCTGGTTGGCTCTGATTGTAAAATAGACAAAGTATCAACGGATACGCGTGCGGATCTGCAGGACGCACTTTTCATTGCCTTAAAAGGAAAGAACTTTGATGCGCACGACTTCGTTGAGCAAGCTATAGCCAAAGGTGCTGCTGCCGTTATTTGTGAAAAGCAGCAGGACATTGACTGTCGGCAAATTATTGTCGAGAACAGCCGCCATGCACTAGGACGCCTGGGCGCAGCGGTGAAAGCCAGGGTTGCTCCGAGAACCATCGCGGTTACCGGCAGTAATGGTAAAACCACAGTAAAAGAAATGCTGGCGGCCATTTTATCAATTCGTCATCCGGTATTGGCGACTCAGGGCAACTTTAATAACGACATTGGTGTTCCTTTGACTCTGCTGCGACTGGAAGAACAACATAAATACGCGGTGGTTGAGCTGGGAGCGAATCACCCCGGAGAAATAGGCTACACCACTAATCTGGTCAAGCCCGACGTCGCTATTCTAAATAACGTAAGTGCTGCACACGTTGAAGGTTTTGGCAGTTTACACGGCGTAGCTCGTGCGAAAACTGAAATTTTCCGTGGAGTGGGGAGCCAGGGAACGGCTGTTACCCCCCGCGATTCCGAGTTTTACCCATGCTGGGAGCGCGCTTGCACTAATATGAACTGGAAAACCTTTGGTTTAACCGACAGTTCGGACGTGTTTGCCACAGATATCACTCTTAATGGAGAAGGACACCCGTCATTTACGCTTCATTTAAATGGGGAAGCCCGACAACTGACTTTAAAATTGAGCGGTCAGCACAACGTCTTAAATGCGCTTTCTGCGTCGGCTGCGGCCAGCGAATTGGGTATGTCTCTGGATGATATTGTTACCGGTTTAGAGAAGGTTCAACCGGCAAAAGGGCGTTTAACCACCATAAAAGTGAGTGATCACTTACGTATCATTGACGACACATACAACGCCAGCGTTGCTTCCACCAAAGCCGCTCTCGATTTACTTGGAAGCTACAAGGGTTACCGAATTTTTGTCCTTGGAGACATGGGCGAACTAGGAGCTGATGCAAGAGCCTATCACGAAGAAATTGGTGAGCATGCTATTGGCTCCGGTATCAACAATTTATATAGCCTGGGTGTACTCAGCCAAAGTGCCAGCGAAGTCTTTAACGGCAATGGCGGCAAGCACTTTGGAAGCTTACAGTCCCTGGTTGACTCTGTTTTACAAAGACTTACAGAACAGACAGGTAAACAGCCTGTCACAGTGCTGGTTAAAGGCTCACGCTCTGCACATATGGAGCGCGTTGTTGCAGCAATACAGCAGGCTGTCACAGTTGATGACAGCACAGAGGAAAAGCACGCATGTTAGTTTGGTTGGCGGAGTACCTAACCCAGTTTGAAAGCGCGTTTAACGTGTTTTCCTACTTGACCTTACGGGCAATACTGAGCGTTTTAACCGCTTTAGTTTTGTCATTGTGGTTAGGACCAACATTGATTCGCCGTTTGCAACGTCTGCAGATAGGACAAACGGTACGGGACGATGGCCCCGAAAGCCATCTAAGTAAAAGCGGTACACCGACCATGGGCGGTGTCTTGATACTAGCCGCGGTGCTGGGTTCATCACTACTCTGGGCCGACCTGGAGAATCGCTATGTATGGGTTGTGTTATTAGTAATCACCGGCTTTGGCATTGTGGGTTTTGTTGATGACTACCGCAAAGTAGTGCGCAAAGATCCGAAAGGTTTAATCGCCAAATGGAAGTACTTCTGGCAGTCGGTTATTGCCAGTATCGCAGCGGTCTACCTTTACTGGAGCAGCACTCAGGGCGCCGAGACGGCACTGATTGTTCCTTTCTTTAAAGACGTTATGCCGCAACTGGGCATGCTTTATTTGTTGATGGCCTATTTTGTCATTGTCGGTACCAGCAATGCGGTGAACCTCACTGATGGCTTAGATGGGCTGGCGATTATGCCGACCATTATGGTTGCCGCAGCATTGGGCATTTTTGCTTATGTTTCCGGCAACGTGAACTTTGCTGAATATCTGCAAATTCCTTATTTACCCTTAACCGCCGAATTGTTGGTGGTCTGCACCGCTATTGTTGGTGCTGGGCTGGGGTTTCTATGGTTCAACACTTATCCGGCACTGGTATTTATGGGCGATGTAGGCTCTCTGGCTTTAGGCGCTGCACTTGGCATTATCGCGATACTGGTCCGCCAGGAGTTGGTGCTGTTTATTATGGGCGGCGTATTTGTCATGGAAACGGTTTCCGTGATGCTGCAGGTGGGCTCTTACAAACTGCGGGGCAAACGTGTTTTCCGCATGGCGCCAATTCACCATCACTACGAATTAAAAGGTTGGCCTGAGCCACGAGTCATTGTGCGTTTCTGGATATTGTCGTTAATTTTTGTACTGATAGGACTCGCAACCTTGAAGTTGCGTTAAAAAATAATGAAAAAGATAGCCTGGCAGAATATGAAACACATTGTTGTCCTCGGTCTTGGAAAGACCGGGGTTTCTGTGCTGCGCTATTTACAAAATAAAAAGCAACAGGACAAAAAGCTGGCAAATGTTCAGATTCGGGTATTCGATTCTCGCAGTAACCCTCCTGGTCTCGACGAAGCCAAACAAATATTGGGCGATACTGAATTCCTGAATCGTCGCTGGGAGTTAGAAGACACGCTGGCGGCTGACTTAATTATTACAAGTCCGGGCATTGATCTGCGCGAAGAGCCGATAGTTTTAGCCCGGGATGCAAATATTCCGGTGGTTGGCGACGTCGAACTTTTTGCTCAAGAGTCGAATTTACCCGTCATTGCAGTAACCGGTTCTAACGGTAAATCCACTGTTACCCGAATGGTTGAGTTTATTGCTCAGAAATGCGGTAAGAATGTGGTTGCAGCCGGTAATATTGGTCTGCCGGTGCTGGAGTTACTGCAACAAAAAGAGCAGCCTGACGCTGTCATGCTGGAACTGTCCAGCTTTCAACTGGAGTCTGTAAGTAGTTTAAATCTAAAAGCTGCGGCACTTCTGAATATTAGTGCCGATCACATGGATCGCTACGGCACCATAGAAGAGTATGTTAAAGCCAAACAGCGCATTTTTACTAACGCGAAGACCTGGGTATTAAACCGACAGCAGCAGGACACCTGGCCACATCCAATTACCGGTAAGTTAATGAGTTTTGGCGATGACGCTCATCCCCAGCATTTTGGGCTATTGTCCGGCAATGTTGATCGCTCCAGTGGTCCGGTGGCAGTTACTTACCGCGGTAATGTTGTGCTCCGCGCCGATCAGTTAAAACTGCAGGGCATTCATAACTTAATCAATGTGCAGGCTGCTCTGGCGTTGTGTGAGGGCATTTCAATTGATGTCGAGCAAGCAGCCCGCGCAGTGAAAGAATTTAGCGGCTTGCCTCACCGTTGTGAACTCGTCAGCAGTGACGGTGATGTATTATGGGTTAATGCTTCAAAAGCAACCAATATTGGGGCAACGGCAGCGGCCGTCGAAGGCCTTCGGCCAACGGTTAATGGACGTCTATTGCTTATTGCCGGAGGCCATGGCAAAGGTGCGGACTTCCGGGAGCTACAGTCAACTCTGGAGCGCGTCGATATTTTGCTGACTATAGGCGAAGACGGTCCGCGTTTGGGGCAGCTGTTCAACGGCTCGCGTCAGGTTAAGAGTCTGCAGCAGGCTGTTGAGCTGGCATCCTCTCTCGTTCAGGCAGGGGATATGGTTCTGCTGTCTCCGGCCTGTGCCAGTTTCGATCAGTTTGATAATTTCGAGCATCGTGGCGAGAGTTTCCGTCAGGCAGTGGAGGCGCTTTATGTCGACAGTGCGTGAAGAACAACTGAATCTCGAAATACCTGAGAGCCAGGCCAATACTCGGTTACAGCAGCTATTCGACTGGTTCCGGGGAACAACCAGTGAGCCTCTTTACGACCGGGTGCTGTTTGTTCTTGCCATGTCGTTACTGGCTTTTGGCTTTATTATGGTGACATCAGCCTCGCTACCAACAGCCGAGCGGCTAACCGGTAACCCTTTTCATTTTGCGATACGTCACGGCGTTTATATTGTTATCAGCTTAGTGATTATGCTGGCGACCTTGAGGGTTCCTACGCAAAGCTGGAATTTGCACAGCGGTAAGCTACTACTTATTGGCTTGATGATGTTATTGCTGGTGTTGATTATCGGCCACGAGGTGAATGGCTCTCAGCGTTGGATAAAAGTGGGGCCTATCACTATTCAGTCTGCAGAAATGGCTAAATTATTTTTCTGTATTTACATGGCCAGTTATTTGTCCCGTCGTGAAGACGAAGTGCGCGAAGCCGCCAAAGGCTTCATTAAGCCATTATTCCTGCTGTTTATTGCGGCAGTGCTGCTGTTGATGCAGCCAGACTTCGGTACTGTTGTGGTTCTGTCGGCGACCACTGTCGCTATGCTGTTCCTGGCCGGTGCCCGGTTATGGCAGTTCTTCGCGGTATTTCTTACCTGCGTGTTGGCGCTCATTCTTTTGATTATTGTTGAGCCCTACCGAATGCAGCGACTATTAACGTTCTTAGAACCGGAAAAAGACCCTTTTGGTGCCGGTTATCAGTTAATGCAGTCGCTTATTGCCTTTGGACAAGGGCAGTTTAGTGGTGCAGGCCTGGGTAACAGTATTCAGAAACT
>NZ_DFTS01000021.1:58617-59148 GCF_002383015.1 Idiomarina sp. UBA4206 | reverse complement strand
CTGGGTAACAGTATTCAGAAACTTCAGTATCTGCCTGAAGCTCATACCGATTTTATTATGGCAGTTATTGCCGAGGAACTTGGTTTCTTAGGTGTTCTGGCTGTCATTGCTACTGTACTTATGCTGGTTTGGCGGGCATTAGTTATTGGTCGTCGCTGTTTAATGCTGGAACAGCGCTATGGTGGATACCTCGCATACGGTATCAGCGTTTGGTTCAGTATTCAGGCCTTCGTGAATATTGGCGTCGCTTCTGGTGCTCTGCCAACGAAAGGGTTAACCCTGCCCATGGTCAGTTATGGCGGTAACAGCCTGATTGTGTCGGCGTTAGCCGTTGGTTTGTTATTACGGATTGACCACGAGCGCCGCATGACGGGTCGCAAAGTTGCGCCGCGCGGAGGTGCTGAATGAACCGCGTTCTAATCGCAGCCGCAGGTACCGGCGGACATATCTTCCCGGCTTTAGCCGTGGCTGAAGAAATGCGGAATAACGGCTGGCAAGTTGACTGGCTTGGTACTCAGGAAGGGCGTTTGG
>NZ_DFTS01000021.1:57060-58520 GCF_002383015.1 Idiomarina sp. UBA4206 | reverse complement strand
TGAAGCCGTGTTATTCCGGCGGCAGGCTTTGCTTTACACAGTATTAGTATGACCGGGGTGCGCGGTCATGGCCTGAAAAGAAAGCTGTTAATGCCATTTACTTTAGCGAAAGCAGTTTTGCAGTGTCGACGTTTACTTAAAACGCTTCAGCCGCAGGTGGTCGCCACCTTTGGTGGTTACGTTTGTGCCCCAATGGGCTTAGCAGCAAAACTCTGCGGTGTGCCATTAGTGGTGCATGAACAAAATGCCATTCCGGGTATGACCACGCGTTTGCTGGCGCCAAAAGCCGACAAAGTCCTGCTTGGCCTGCCTGTTGCTTTGCCGCAGTGGAAACGCTATCCGGTGGTGGGTAACCCTTTGCGCAGCGGTTTATTGAAGCAAGCAGCTGAACAGCCCGACAACTCAAAAATGACCGATGAATTAAATTTATTGGTGGTTGGTGGCAGTTTAGGGGCGCAGGTATTGAACGAAGCGGTACCGGAAGCCGTCAAAGCATTAGATGGTGTAGAGCTAAATGTGGTGCATCAGTGCGGTGTGGGCCGTGAAGATGCCACAGAAAAAGCGTACGGGAATGCGCCGGCTCTAAAAGCGCTTACCGTAGCTGAATTTATTGATGATATGGGCGAAGCCTTTAGCCGGGCCGATCTGGTGATATGTCGTGCGGGAGCTTTAACCATTTCTGAACTGGCTGTTATGGGCGTCGCGTCCATTCTGGTACCTCTGCCTCACGCGGTAGATGACCACCAAACGGCAAATGCGAAAGTCCTGGAAAGCCGTGGTGCGGCAGTTTTAGTACCGCAAACTGAAGTTACCAAAGGTGCATTGCAGCAACAATTAAAACGTTTATTGCATGACAGGCAACAACTGTGGACAATGGCGCGTTTCGCTCGTCAGTGCGCTATGCCAGAGGCAACGCAACGACTAGCAAATGAATGTATGGAATATAAAAAGAGCGATGACTAGCATGACCGCAACCAACGCACAGCCATTTACAATTGTGAACGTACCGGAAATGCGCCGGGTACAGCGAATACACTTCGTTGGTATCGGCGGCGCCGGTATGGCGGGTATTGCGGAAGTTCTGTTGAACCAGGGGTACCAGATATCGGGCTCCGACATCGCTGAGAATACCAATACCGAGCGTCTGCGCAGTCTGGGTGCGACGGTCGTGTTAGGCCATATGGCCGAAAATATTGAAGGTGCCAGTGTGGTTGTGGTGTCCAGCGCTATTAAAACGGATAACGCGGAGCTCATTGCCGCTCACCAGTTACGTGTACCGGTTGTCCGCCGTGCAGAGATGCTGGCCGAACTCATGCGCTTTCGTCACGGTATTGCGGTAGCCGGAACACACGGTAAAACCACAACCACCTCGTTGGTTGCCAGTATTTTTGCCGAAGCGGATCGCGACCCAACTTTTGTCATCGGAGGCTTGCTGAACAGTGCTGGCTCTAATGCCCGGA
>NZ_DFTS01000021.1:50761-56983 GCF_002383015.1 Idiomarina sp. UBA4206 | reverse complement strand
GGCTCTAATGCCCGGTTAGGTAACAGTAAGTACCTGATTGCTGAAGCCGACGAGAGCGACGCGTCGTTCCTGCATTTACAGCCGATGGTCGCCATAGTGACCAACATTGAAGCGGACCATATGGACACCTACGAAGGTGACTTTAATAAGTTACTGGACACCTACGTTGAGTTTCTGCATAACCTGCCATTTTATGGCTTAGCGGTTATGTGTGTGGATGATCCTGTGGTAGCCGACTTAATTCCGCGGCTGGGTCGTCAGACCATGACTTACGGCTTTGGTGAAGCCGCAGATATTCGGGCTATTAACTATAAGCAAACCGCCAGTGAGAGCTGCTTTACCATTTTACGCAAAGGCCTGCAGCCATTAGATGTCTGCCTTAATCTGCCGGGTAAGCACAATGTACTGAATGCACTGGCAGCGGTCGCAGTAGCCACAGACGAAGGCATTAATGACCAGGCAATTCAGTCGGCGTTAAATAAATTTGAAGGTATTGGACGACGTTTTCAGCATTACGGAAATTTTCCTGTACCGGGTAAAGAACAAGGTGAAGTCATGTTGGTGGATGACTACGGTCATCACCCGTCTGAGGTTGCGGCGACCATACAGGCCGCCCGCGAAGGTTGGCCTGAGCGTCGTCTGGTAATGGCATTTCAGCCGCACCGATATTCACGGACACGTGACTTATATGAGGACTTCGTCAACGTGCTTTCGCAAGTTGATGTGCTGCTGATGCTGGAAGTTTATAGCGCAGGAGAGACCCCGGTTAGTGGAGCTGACAGCCGCTCTCTATGTCGCTCGATACGACAGCGCGGGCAAATAGACCCTATTTATGTCGCAACAGTAGATGATATGCCGGAGGTGCTGGAGTCGGTTCTGGCCGCTGGTGACCTGCTGTTAACTCAGGGGGCCGGAAATATTGGTGCGCTGGCAAAGAACATAGCGACGGAGGTGCTGAGCAATGAACGCTGAGACCTTTGGTAAAGTCGCTGTCATGCTGGGTGGTAGCTCGGCCGAGCGAGATGTCTCGCTAAAATCGGGAATGGCCGTATTAAAAGGCTTAGTGGCTAAAGGTATTGATGCGCATGCATTTGACCCGGCAGCACATAGCCTGCAAGAACTGGTTGATGATGGCTACGAACGTGTATTTATCGCGCTGCATGGGCGTGGTGGCGAAGACGGCGCTATGCAGGGTGCACTACAAGTACTGGGCATTCCCTATACCGGTAGTGATGTTCTTGGCTGTGCTCTGGGTATGGATAAGGTGCGTTGCAAACAAATTTGGCACGCTTTGGGGTTACCGACAGCCAGCTGGCGGGTCATTACTCAAGAAGAAATAGAGCAAGTGAACGCCGAAGCGCTGCTGTTAGAGCTTGGCGGACGCGTCATCGTTAAGCCGGCACGTGAAGGCTCATCCATTGGTATGAGCAGTGCCGATAGCGCACCGCGACTGGCGGCAGCGTTAAAACATGCCGCACAGTTTGATGACGACATTCTGGTTGAGCAGTGGATTGAAGGCCCTGAGTACACCATCGGCTTGCTAGACGGAAATGCTTTACCTGTTATTCGTCTGCAGACACCGCATGAGTTTTACGACTTTGAGGCGAAGTACCAGGCGAATGACACGCAGTATCACTGTCCTGCCGGGTTAAGTGATGAAGACGAAGCGAAACTTCGTAGCTTGGCTGAGCGGGCATTTTCAGCGATTGGAGCGAGTGGTTGGGGGCGTATCGATGTTATGCGCAGCGGCAATGGCGACTGGTTCTTACTCGAAGCCAATACCGTTCCGGGCATGACCGAAAAGAGCCTGGTACCTATGGCTGCAAAAGCCGCCGGATTAAGTTTTAATGATTTAGTGGAGCGCATTTTAGCGCAAACACTGGAGCGCTGATGATGGCAGCTGAACAGCGCCTGCGTTCTGTGAACTTTTGGTCGGGTGTGACAGTGCTATGCCTGACTATAGCAGGTGCCTTGGTTGGTATTTATCAGTTAAACCAGGTGCTGACTGACGAACAGCAAGTACCTTTAGCTGAATTAAATGTAGAAGGCGAGTTGCAGTATACCGCCAACGAAGAGGTCAGAAAGGCCTTAACGGCAGAACCGTTGGGAAGTTTTTTTACGGCAGATGTGAACGAATTAAGGCGCCGGGTAGAGCAGTTGCCCTGGATACAAAAAGTCTCGATTCGCAAAGTCTGGCCTGACAAATTGTCGGTTTATGTGACGGAACACAAACCGGTAGCCATGTGGAACGGTGATCGCCTGATAAATGAGCAAAGTGATGTTTTTCGGGCAAATATAGAACAAGTGGATACGGCTTTGCCGCAGTTGTTTGGGCCGGAAAACGCCGTAGAGGAAACCTGGAAAGAATTTAACCGGGTGCAGCAAATGTTGGCAGTGAATGGCTTTCAGGTAAGGGCACTAAGGTTAACAGAGCGATTTGCCGTGAGCGTAGTTTTAGCTCAGGGAATTGAAGTGAAATTGGGGCGCGAAGCAACGCTAGAGAGAATAAAACGGTTTATCGATGTGTTTCCCAGCATCGTTGAACATGAAAAAAGTAAAAACAACGAAATCGATACTGTGGATTTACGATATGACACCGGGGCTGCAGTGGCCTGGCGTGAAGCAAAAAGTGAGAGTTAGACGGTTATGTCGAAAACATCGGAACACAATATGGTTGTAGGTCTGGATATAGGTACCAGCAAAGTGACGGCGCTTATTGGCGAATTGCTGCCAGATAATGAGATCAGCGTTGTTGGCGTTGGTACAGCGACCTCGCGTGGTATGGACAAAGGCGGCGTTAACGACCTTAACCTGGTTGTTCAGTCGGTCCAGCGTGCTGTTGATGAAGCCGAACTGATGGCTGACTGTCGCGTGGCATCGGTGTACCTGAACATTTCCGGCCGTCATATTTCCTGCCAGAACGAAAGTGGCATGGTACCGATTAACGAAGCTGAAGTGACACAGGACGATGTCGACAGCGTGATTCACGCCGCACAGTCAGTACCTATTGCAAAAGAGCGTCGTATTTTGCATGTGTTACCGCAGGAGTACGTCATTGACTCCCAGGAAAGCATTCGCAGCCCAATTGGCATGTCGGGTGTTCGCATGGAGTCTAAAGTGCACATTATTACCTGTGCGAATGACATGGCGAAAAACATCATAAAAGCGGTTGAGCGCTGCGGGTTGTCGGTGGACAAACTCATTTTCTCAGCGCTGGCATCCAGCATCTCGGTACTGACCGATGACGAAAAAGATTTAGGTGTAGCGCTGGTCGATTTAGGCGGCGGGACCATTGATATTTGTATATATGCGGGCGGTGTATTGCGTCATACCGCAGTTATTCCTGCGGCGGGCAATCAGGTCACCAGTGACATTGCCAAAATTTTCCGTACACCGACCAACCACGCGGAAGAAATTAAGACCAAGCACGCTTGTGCGCTGCGGCAAATGGTCAGTATGGAAGACACCATTGAAGTGCCGTCGGTGGGTGGGCGTCCGTCACGGGTGATGTCACGTCATACCTTGTCGGAAGTGGTAGAGCCACGTTATCAGGAATTGTTTGAGCTGGTCAGGGACGAGATCCAGCAAAGCGGGTTAGATGAGCAAATAGCAGCCGGCGTAGTTATCACAGGCGGTAGCGCCAAAATGGAAGGCTGCGTCGATTTTGCTGAAGAAATTTTTCAAATGCCGGTTCGTATCGGCGTTCCTCTGGGCATGAAAGGCCTGCGGGATTACGTCGAAGATCCGGTTTATGCCACAGCGGTGGGACTGTTACGGTATGGGCAGGAAGATGCCGCTGTGTCACAAAAAGAAAGCTCTAAAACTGACGTGATCGGACTCTGGCAAAAAGTGCAGAGTTGGTTCAAAGGTGAGTTTTAACTTGGGGTAGCACGTTAAAAGCAGGTAGGGAGAATTATTATGTTCGAACTGATGGACAATTATGAAAGCGAAGCCGTCATTAAGGTGATTGGCGTCGGTGGTGGCGGCGGAAACGCTGTTCAGCACATGGTAAAAGAATCAATTGAAGGTGTGCAGTTTATTGCAGCCAATACCGATGCGCAGGCTCTGCGTAATCATACGGCAGATGTCACCATTCAATTAGGGCAGGACATTACTAAAGGTCTTGGCGCTGGCGCCAACCCTGAAGTGGGTCGCCAGTCGGCAGAAGAGGACCGCGAGAACATCAAAGTCCACTTAGAAGGCGCTGATATGGTCTTTATTGCAGCTGGCATGGGCGGTGGTACCGGAACCGGTGCAGCACCTGTGGTTGCTGAAGTTGCCAAAGAACTGGGCATTCTGACTGTTGCCGTTGTGACCAAGCCTTTCCCGTTTGAAGGGAAAAAGCGCATGGCTGTAGCCGACGAAGGAATTAACGCACTGGCACAAAGTGTCGACTCGTTAATTACCATTCCAAACGAGAAATTGCTTAAAGTTATGGGTCGTGGAACCAGCTTGCTGGATGCCTTCAGCGCAGCAAACAACGTATTGTTGGGTGCGGTTCAGGGTATTGCCGAGCTGATTACTCGTCCGGGTCTTATCAACGTTGACTTTGCCGACGTTCGCGCGGTTATGAAGGAAATGGGTACGGCCATGATGGGTACCGGTGTTGCCAGCGGTGAAGACCGTGCGCAGGAAGCGGCCGAAATGGCAATTAACAGCCCGTTACTGGAAGACATCGACTTGTCTGGTGCTCGTGGCGTATTAATTAACGTTACTGCTGGTATGGATATGAGCATTGAAGAGCTCGATACCGTCGGTAATACGGTTAAAGCCTTCGCCTCAGATAACGCTACAGTGATAGTTGGTACCGTTATCGATACCGAAATGTCCGACGAACTGCGCGTTACTGTTGTTGCAACCGGCATCGGGGCTGAGCGTAAACCGGATATTTCTCTGGTGAACAATACCAGCCAGGCTGCGCCTAAGCGCGAACCTCAGCCGGCATACCGTAGCAGCGACATAGACCGCGGTGCGGCGGCTCCTCGTTACGAAGAGCAGGAAGAAGTTCAAGCGGAAGCAAAAGCTGAACCAAAACGTCAGCCTGCTGCCAAAGCTAAACAGGATAAAGAACTCGATTACCTGGATATTCCGGCATTTTTACGAAAACAGGTCGACTAATTTGGCGTAACTCTGTGTAAGTATGCGTAAAATTTGATCGAACCATGACAAATGTCGTATAATATGCGGCCGCTTTGGCGTCAGCCAGGGCGAACCGAATAGAAAAGGTAGGTGAACAAGTACCATGATTAAGCAACGTACATTACAGCAAGCAATATCAACCACGGGTGTTGGGCTGCACAAAGGCAATAAAGTAAACCTTACTTTACGTCCTGCGCCGGCTAATACCGGTTTGATATTCCGTCGTGTGGACCTTGATCCTGTGGTGGATATTCCAGCACGGGCCGACTGGGTGCGTGATACGCAGCTGTGTACCTGTCTTATCAACGAAGAAAACGTTCGCATCTCTACCGTCGAGCATTTGCTCGCTGCGCTGGCCGGCGTTGGAATTGATAACGCGATAATCGAAGTCGACTCGCATGAAATTCCAATTATGGACGGCAGCTCGCACCCGTTTGTTTACCTGCTACAAAGCGCGGGTATTGAAGAGCAGTCAGCAGCGAAAAAGTTCATCCGGATCAAACAGCCGGTACGTGTCGAAGACGGTGATAAGTGGGCGGAACTGCTACCCCACGATGGTTTCCGTATCGACTTTGCTATCGACTTTGAACACCCGGCTATTGCAGACACAGGGCAAACAGTCAGCATCGATTTTAGTGCTAATGCCTTTATAAAAGAAATTAGTCGTGCCCGTACCTTTGGCTTCATGAAAGACATTGAATTTTTACGGGAAAACAACCTGGCACTGGGCGGCAGTTTTGATAACGCCGTTGTGCTGGATGAATTCCGCATTCTCAACAGTGACGGCTTACGTTACGACGATGAGTTCGTAAAACATAAAATGTTGGACGCTATTGGTGACTTGTACATGGGGGGACACAGTATTCTGGGTCACCTGCGTGCTTATAAGTCAGGGCATGCACTGAATAACCAGTTACTTCAGGCTTTATTAGCGCAAGAATCTGCGTGGGAATTTGTGACCTTTGACGGTGAGCAGGAAAAAGCGCCTATCGCCTTTTGGTCACCAGCAACAACCACAGCTTAGTCTTTATCGTTGGCGGTAAACTTTGCCGCCAACGCTTTTAACTCCGATTTCAACGGCTC
>NZ_DFTS01000021.1:40040-50706 GCF_002383015.1 Idiomarina sp. UBA4206 | reverse complement strand
TAAACGGCTCGTCGCAGCCTTCCGCCATTGCCAGCAAACGCTCCGCACTGCTTGAATCTTTCTGATTTTTAATCGTTTTCTGAAAACTGTTCATTGACGGAGACACCTTAATAGAAAGGCTCTGTACCGGGACCGTCGCATTGTCACGAAAATGCGTTATAATGGCCGCTTGCTGAAGTTTTAGCCGGGTTGCCCAACTACCGTTATCCACCTGAATGATCATTTGACCATCACGGATATTCAGCAATTGGCAGTGTTGGTTGGTGTTTTTATCAACGCATTGTTGAAACAATTGTTGCCAATGCGAAAGTTGGGCGGCAAACTGTGCATAGTGTCGTAATGTTGTCGACAAAGTCCGTTGTCCGGAACGGAGCCATTCTGATGGGGTTTTCGGGTGTCGTGACATAATTGCGTAGTAGGCAAATAATAAGAGAGTTCAGATGAGTTTATCAGTCTTTTATCGAGGCTCCAAAGTACGTTTTCGTATTCGGTTAAGTCGACGTCGGTTTTTGTCCTATGTTGGCATTGCTGCTTTTATCGGACTTGCCAGTTGGCAGCCATGGCAGTATCAGGGAATCGATCCTGAACTGGCGCAATCAAAAATTTCTGCAGAGCAGAAAAAGCTTGTCCTACAAGAACAAGCATTAAAAGACCTGAAAGAGGATACCCAAAAGCGTTTGGGTGCAATGACGGTATACCTGGGTGAATTAAGAGCTCAAATGCGTCGTCTGGATGCTCTGGGGGAACGTTTAGCTGGCGTTGCCAATTTGGATAACGGCGAGTTTAACTTTAATCAGGAACTGCCCATAGGTGGTCCGGAAATTGAAGTTGCCGAGTTGCCGCAAAGCTCAGGTACAGACGTTATTCGCGAAATTGAAGATATGTTGTCGCAAATCTCTGACAAACAAAAACAGCTATCACTACTTGAATCTGTGATGATGAATCACCAACTTAATAATGATGCTTATATTGCGGGGCGCCCAATCTCAGATGGTTGGTTGTCGTCGCAGTATGGTGTGCGTAAGGACCCTTTTAATGGCACACCAGCCATGCACAAAGGGTTAGACTTTGCCAGTTATAATGAAGAAGTGAAGATTATTGCTACCGGCGCAGGTGTAGTGACCTGGGCGGGTGACCGATACGGTTATGGTATGTTGGTTGAAATTGACCATGGCGGTGGCTTAAAAACGCGCTACGGACATAATGATAAGCTATCGGTATCAGTAGGGGATGTTGTCACCCGTGGCCAGCAAATTGCTGAAATGGGTAGTAGCGGTCGTTCTACCGGCCCGCACGTTCATTACGAAGTTTTGCGTAATGGTCGTCAAATTGACCCGAACCAATTTGTGTATCGCAAAGCTGACTCAAAATAACTCGGTAAATTAATTTAGAACGTAGGCGGTACTTCGGTACCGCTTTTGTTGTTCAGGAAAGTAACACAGGATAAATCAATCTCATGCTAGGCAGTCTGTTTCGAAAAGTATTTGGTAGTCGCAACGATCGCATTCTAAAAACCATGAAGAAAGACGTTGAGCGAATCAACTCGCTGGAACCCGAGTTTGAAGCGTTAAGTGATGCCGAGCTAAAAGAGAAAACAACGGAGTTTAGAAAGCGCCTGAATGACGGTGAGCGTTTAGATCAAATTTTACCAGAAGCTTTTGCAACGGTTCGTGAAGCCAGCAAGCGCGTCTTTGGTATGCGTCATTTTGACGTGCAGCTTATTGGCGGCATGGTACTGAATGATAATCGTATTGCTGAGATGAAAACCGGTGAAGGTAAAACCTTAACTGCAACCCTGCCAGCTTATTTAAATGCGTTGCCTGGTAAAGGTGTTCATATCATTACGGTGAACGACTATCTGGCAAAGCGTGACGCTGAGTTCAACCAGCCATTATTCGACTTTCTGGGGCTGACAGTTGCCTTTAATATTCCGGGTATGGCACCGGAAGATAAAAAAGCGGCTTATCAGGCAGACATTACCTACGGTACCAACAACGAGTTTGGCTTCGACTATCTTCGTGACAACATGGCATTTGCACCGCAGGACAGAGTCCAGCGCGAATTAAACTATGCTTTGGTCGATGAAGTTGACTCAATTCTAATTGATGAAGCCCGTACACCGCTGATTATTTCCGGACCAGCCGAAGACAGCTCGGAAATGTACCGTAAAATGAATGAACTGGTTCCCCATTTGGTGCGCCAGGAAAAAGAAGATACGGAAGAAGAAAAAGGCGACGGCGACTTCACTATCGATGAAAAAGCTAAGCAGTTGCACCTGACCGAACACGGACAAGAGCACATTGAAGAGCTGTTGAAAGAAAAAGGCATGCTGGAAGCGGACGATTCGCTGTATTCCGCCGCCAACATCAGCTTACTGCACCACATTAATGCGGCATTACGTGCGCATCACCTGTTCCAGAAAGACGTTGATTACATCATTAAAGACGACAAAATCGTTATTGTTGATGAACATACAGGTCGTACTATGGAAGGCCGCCGCTGGTCCGAAGGTCTGCATCAGGCTGTCGAAGCCAAAGAAGGCGTTCCAATTCAAAATGAAAACCAGACCTTAGCTTCTATTACTTTCCAGAATTACTTCCGTTTGTATAACAAACTGGCGGGTATGACAGGTACAGCTGATACTGAAGCTTTTGAGTTCCAGTCTATTTATGGCTTGGAAACTATCGTACTGCCAACCAACCAACCTATGATCCGCGATGACAGAGCAGACCTTATCTATCTGACTACGTTGGAGAAATACGAAGCGATAGCGGAAGATATAGAAGAATGCCGTAAGCAGAAACGACCTGTATTGGTGGGTACGGTATCTATCGAAAACTCTGAACTGTTGTCGAACCTGCTGAAGAAGAAGAAAATTCCTCACGCGGTATTGAACGCTAAGTTCCACGAAAAAGAAGCAGATATCATCGCTCAGGCAGGTCGTCCGGGTACGGTGACTATCGCAACCAACATGGCCGGTCGCGGTACCGATATCGTGTTAGGTGGTAGCTGGATGGCTGAAGTTGAAAAGCTGGATGAGCCTACCAACGAGAAAATTGAAAAGATAAAGCAAGAATGGCAAAAACTGCATGATGCTGTTATTGAAGCCGGTGGTTTGCATATTATCGGTACTGAGCGTCATGAATCACGTCGTATCGATAACCAGCTGCGCGGTCGTGCCGGTCGCCAGGGTGACCCGGGTTCGTCGCGTTTCTATCTGTCGTTAGAAGATTCGCTCATGCGCATTTTCGCTTCAGAGCGAATGGCTACCATGATGAAGCGTTTAGGCATGAAAGAAGGAGAAGCAATTGAACACCCTTGGGTAACTCGTGCCATTGAAAATGCTCAACGTAAAGTGGAAGGCCGTAACTTTGACGTGCGTAAGCAGTTGTTGGAGTACGATGACGTTGCCAATGATCAGCGCAGCGTTGTCTATGAACAGCGCAATGAATTACTGGATGAAGGCGACATTTCTGAGACCATCGTTGCTATTCGCGAAGATGTTATCAACAGTGTCATTAGCGAGTATGTTCCGCCTCAGTCTTTAGCCGAGTTATGGGACTTAAAAGGTCTGGAAGAGCGCCTGCGCGGTGACTTCCACATAGACGTACCCTTACAAAAATGGCTGGAAGAGGAAGAGCATTTCCACGAAGAAGTTCTGCGTGAACGCGTTCTGGAAAAGCTGGTTGAGTCCTATCAGGAAAAAGAAGAGATGGTCGGGCCGGAAGTTTTACGCCGTTTCGAAAAGTCTATTATGCTGCAAAGCCTCGACCAACACTGGAAAGAGCACCTGGCGGCAATGGATCACCTGCGTCAGGGGATTCACCTGCGTGGCTATGCGCAGAAAAACCCTCAGCAAGAATACAAGAAAGAAGCCTTTGCGCTCTTTACCGATATGCTGGAGGCATTGAAGCTCGACGTGGTAACCATTTTAAGTAAGGTTAAGGTTCGGGCTCCGGAAGACGTCGATGCGGTTGATGAACAACGTAAGGCAGCGGATAGTGCTCCTCGTGAGTTCCGCCATGAGCAAAGCGGTCCCGCTGCAGAAGAGCCAACTCAGCAAAGCAATGCTGACGCACAGGGGCAACCTGTTCGTAAAGGTGCCAAAGTGGGTCGTAATGAACCTTGCCCTTGTGGTTCTGGTAAAAAGTACAAACATTGTCACGGTAAACTGTAGGTTACTATGAAAACCGAAGCATCGCCTGCTGTACATGTTGCAGTGGGCGTTATTGAGAATGAACAGGGTGAAATTTTTATAGCCCAACGTCATCCTGAACAACATCAGGGTGGGAAATGGGAATTCCCGGGCGGTAAAGTCGAAGCTGCCGAGAATGTCCAGCAAGCGCTGCAACGCGAACTAAAAGAAGAGTGCGGTATTGATGTGACCGATATGGCACCACTAACAGTTATCGAGCATCAGTATAAAGATAAACGGGTCTTACTCGATGTCTGGTGGGTACTTGCTTACGACGGTGAAGTGCGTCAGTTAGAAGGTCAGGACTGGTGTTGGGTTGATAAAAACCAACTTGACGCATTTCAGTTTCCCGAAGCGAACCAGCCCATTGTTGAATGCATTATGCAGTCTTTAAACGCCTATTAATAATCCTGTTCGTCGTTGTTGTAATCATCATTAGCAATGACAACAGGCTCGCCAGGAATACTTTTCTCTTCGTTAGCCCATTCACCTAAATCAATCAGTTTGCAACGCTCACTGCAAAAGGGGCGGGCGGGTGATTTTTCTGACCATTCAACTTGTTTTTGGCAGGTTGGGCAGTTAACGCTAACACTCATGGACTACACCTTGCGATTTCGAATTCAATGTCTTGAAGGGAGGTTTCATTACTCTCCCCCGGTAAGGGCATGAATCGTACCGTAAAACGTTGTCTGTGCCCACTAATGACGGGGTAAATATTGGCTGAGCGAGGAACTTTAATGCGCAACATTGCCAGTAGCTGATCTGAGCTTTCCTGTAAGAAACCATTTTGTAGCTGCATGGGAACAAAAACCGATTGCTCCCGTAACAGTGTCAGCTTCAGTGTGATAGCTAACTCCACAAAAGCTAAGGTCTTGCGCCACTCTTCGCATTGTTTGGCTTTGTCTTCAGCGGGCTGGCTTAACCAAAGCTGCAGTTGTGGTAATTCAAATAAACCACTCATACCGGGTTGGCTAAAACGTTGTCTGATACTGGCTAGCAGGGCATCGTCCTTAAGTTGTCGCAGGTATTTTGGAATATCCTGTAACTGGTTAAGGCACTGCTCAATTTCCTGAATGGTATTGCGCAACGCTTCGCGGTCAACGTCAGGGTGCGCTTCCCACTTTTGCAAACGTTGTTTATCGAGATCTAAATCTTTACTGAGTTCGGTCCGAATATCAAAGCGTTCCAGTAGCTCGGTAACGGCGAATAACGCATTAAAGAAGGGTTCCGCTTGTTCTTCAAAGCACAGTTGACTGGCTTTTAGCTGCTCAAAGCCGTGCTCCAATCGCAAATAGGTTCGCATGCGCTCCTGAAGAGGGTATTCGTAGAGAATGTTGTCGTTATCAGTCGATGCCATGCGATTGCCGATTGGTGAACTCTGTTCCTATAATAGCGTATTACTTTTCCTGTGCAACGGTTGCCGCCAGGTAGCGCTGATGTAACTGAAGTACCTGCTGTTCCAACTGTTCCAGGCTGCCATCATTGTTTAGCACATCATTTGCTTTTTTTAGCCGCTCGCTGCGACTTAGCTGTGCCTTCATAATAGCTTCCACTTCTTTTTTAGGACTGTCATCGCGCTGAATAGTTCGCGATATTTGCAAAGACTCAGGAATATCGACCACCAGCACTCGCTGGCAGTATTTTTCCAGACCGTTCTCCAACAACAAGGGAGCTGACAAAATCACGTAGGGAGAGTCGGCTAGTTCAAGCTGAGAGATGAGCTCTTGTCTTATCGCGGGGTGGAGCAATTCATTCAGCCATTCCTTTTCCCGGGGGTTAGAGAAGACCCTTTGGCGTAACGCCTTGCGGTTAAGCTCACCACCTTCAGTCAATAACTGGTTTCCAAAGTGCTCTGCAATAGCCTGCAGGCAGGGAGTTCCCGGCATAACAACCTGACGGGCCACTACATCCGCATCGACAACGGTAATACCCAGCTTTTCGAATTCAGCAGTAGCTGCAGATTTGCCGCTGCCAATACCTCCTGTTACACCGACAACATAGGTCATTTTAAACGCCTCCTAACCAGCGCCAGTAACTAAAGAGTAAATCTGTTCCAAAGAAGTAGCTGAGTATGCCGCCGCCAATTAAAAACGGGCCAAAGGGTATTGGCTGTGACCGGCCTTTGCCGCGTATCATGACTAAGCCCACTATGGCACCGCAAACTGAGCTAGCAAGAATGGTAACCGGCAACAAAGTTGCACCGGTAAAAGCGGTAATGGCCGCCAGCAGTTTAAAATCGCCGTAACCCATTCCTTCCTTCCCGGTAACAAGTTTGAACGCCCAGTAAATGCTCCATAGACTCAGGTATCCTGCTACCGCGCCTATAATGGCGGAGTCAGGTGAGAGTTCATTGGTAGGTGACAATGACCAGAGCAAGGCAATCCAAAGCAGCGGATAGGTTAACTGATCGGGCAATAGCTGATGATTCCAGTCAATAACAAACAGGCAGATGAGCAGCGAAAATACCGCAACATAAACCAGGGCTGTAAGACTAAAACCAAAGTACCAGGCAACCAGTCCAAAGGCCACACAACTGATAAGCTCAACCAGCCAGTAGGTTAGCGGAATATGAGTCTGGCAGTGGCGACACCGGGCACGTAATACCAAATAGCTCAGCAGCGGTATATTGTCGTACCAGGCTATAGAGGTTTTACACTCAGGGCAGTGTGAGCCGGGAACCGCAATAGAAAAGTGATCCAGTTCTTTTAATGGAGTGCCGTTCATTTCAGCACATTCACGCTGCCACTGTCGCTGTAACTGAATGGGTAACCGGCTAATAACAACATTCAAAAAGCTGCCAATAACAGCACCAAGTATCAGCGCCAACACCAGAGTTGGTATCGACTCAGCAGCGAGCAAGTGTTCCATACTTGTGTTCCTTCGTGGTTAAAATTGCTGCCCCATAGAAAACAGCGGTAAATACATTGCGACCAGCAGAGTGCCTATAATGCCGCCTAAAATCACCATCAGCAAGGGCTCTGCCAGACCAATCAAGCGCTCACAGTTTTGTTCAAAGCGTTGCTGGCGAATATCGGCAAGCGTGGCAAAGGCCTGATCGACGTTGCCGTTTTGTTCGGCAACTTTGAGAAAGCTCAGTGTACGAGGCTCACTTAAAGGGCTTGCTCTGAAACTGTCTACCCAGCCGTTTCCCTGCTCGACACTTTGTTGAACAGAGCGTAATGCATGGCGGTGAGGTAGCCAGGTCAGGGAATGCGCGGTGCTGTTAAGAGCCTTACGCGTTTCAATGCCAGCCTTCAGGGCAACAGCCAGACGGTGAAAAAGCTGCTGCAGTTTAATGTCCTCAAGCAACTGCCCGATAAAAGGCAGTTGGGACAGGGTTCGTTGCCAGAATAAAGGGGCTTGTTTCCTGACAATGTATAACAAGGCTGAGAGGATCAAAATAAGGCCAAGAAGCGACACGGTTTGCTCTCGTAGGAAATCCGAAGCATTAAGTAAAGTCCGGGTCAGCCACGGGAGTTCCCCTTCACTAAATAACGGTGCGAAACTTGGCAGTACCCAACCCATCATCATGAAGCAAACGGCGCCCGCAACTAAAAGTACTATAACCGGATAGCGAAGCGCCTTGCTCATTTGCTTTTTGAGCAGCATTTGGCGTTTGGCAACCTGATGCAACTGGTGCAGGGTGTGAGCAAGCTGGCCGGTTTGCTCCGCCCAGGCTATGGCGATGATGTCTTCTTCCGGCAACCAGTTTTTATAGAGCTGCAACGCCCGGCTAAAAGCAAGACCGCGCTCAATACAACGGATGCAGTCTTCAACCATCCAGCGCAATCCTCTGGATGGGCTCTCGCAGACACTGTGTCGTAATGCTTCAGCAAGCGGTAACCCGCTGCTGAGTAGGTCAGATACTTGCTGCAGCAACTCATACCACAGCGATAAGCGGGGTTTATAGCCTTTTAGTTTGTGGGCCGACAAAGGTTTTACTGCCGCACTGTTTATTTTGTGTTGCGCTAACAGTTGTTTTGCCTGAAGTGCCGAGTCGGCATGAATAAACCCGCACTGCTTACCCACTTGCCAGTACCAGCAATGATTAATCGGCATCATAGGTGAACCGTTCTTTTTCTTTGCGGTTGATCTGACCGGCGTCTATGTAGTTTTGCAAAGCTTGAGAGAAATCAGGCAGCTGCAATGACTCCAGATAACGACGCAGATCCGCTGTATTTGTCTTAAGGTCGATGAATTTCTCCGCCTGCTCCTGCCAGGGGACGACCTCAAACACTGCTTGACGCTTATTTTCAGCAGTTGCGGGTACCGGAAAAAGCCGTTGACTGACAATAAGACTGAGTGAACTGCGGATGTCCAGCGGGTTGATGCCAAGAGACTGTAAGCGTTTCAAGCTGTCGAGACAGCTGTTCGTATGCATCGAGGTCAGAACCAGGTGCCCGGTCTGCGCTGCCTGCACTGCAATTTTTGCTGTTTCAGAATCCCGAATCTCTCCAATCAGTATGACATCCGGGTCCTGCCTTAGCAGAGCGCGGAGAACAGACGCAAAGGTGAGCCCTTGTTTATGATTGACCATCACCTGGCTGCAACCAGGCAGGGGGACTTCAACCGGGTCCTCAACACTGCAGATATTGCATCGCTCTGCGTCTAACTGACTTATGGCGCTGTATAAGGTCGAGGTTTTGCCACTACCGGTCGGGCCGGTAACCAAAATTAACCCTTGTGGCTGACTCAGGCAATGGGCAAACCATAGGTATTGCGCGTCCAGTAACCCTGTTTGCTGCAGGGGCGTAATACTCTGCGTTGGCTGCAGGCATCTCAGCACCAGCTTTTCACCGCCAATGACGGGGCAACAACTTAAGCGAAACTCATGTTGGCGGCTACTCTCAGCACGCACCGACAAACGACCGTCTTGCGGTTGACGTAGTTCAGTGAGATCGAGATTAGCCAGTACCTTAATTCGGGAGTAAACCTGCTGCCCAAAGTCTGCGGGCAGCACATCTAAGCGAGAGAGCTCGCCGGCTATGCGGCCTCGCACAGTAATGCCACTTTCCTGAGGTTGTATATGAATATCTGACAGGCCTTCCGCCGCGCAGTACAGCAACAGCTGGTCAACATAATCGACGACGGAGTCATGGCTTATCTGAACTCCCGGAAGTTGACCTTCCCCGCGAAGTACCATCACTTTTTTATTGCTGTAAAAGCTCAAAAGCACGGCATCTACCGGTGGAAAACCGGGTTGTTGTATTAATAGCTCCCAGTGTTGAGTACTGGCAAAAGGCTGCAACCCGTGTTGCTTAAGAAACGGATCGTCTGTACTACCTGATACCTGCTTCAGATGAGCCAGTGAACAGCGACCGATAACAGACATTAGTAACTTACCTGACGTTCACAGTTTTGCACGACACTGCGAGACTCACCATAGTCTGAGCAGGCGATACTCCAGTCTAAGTGCGTATTAGCCGCATTGGGTGTCAGTTCAATTTGCAGAGGTTGGTTATTAATACTGACAGAGTTCAGGGTCAGTCGCACGGCAGCCGCCTGTGTCAGGCTCAAATCACTGAGTTCATCAGGTAGTGGTGCCGGGACTGCAGGAATGCCCTGGCTTCCGGCCTGATTGCACTGGTTTAACTGTCCCTCAATTTGCCAGCATAGGGCAATACCCAGTTGCAATGGTTGAGCATGAGCCAGCGCCTTACTGACTTTAGCCTGCTGCGTATAGTAGGTATATGACGGAACCGCAATAGCGGAGAGAATGGCAATGATGGCCACCACGACCATCATTTCAATTAAGCTAAAACCGGCTCCGGGTAAACGGTAAGAATGTGCATCCTGCATTAGACAGCTCCCTGTTAAAAACAGTGAAACTGTGGCTTACCCTGGCCAATTAGTAAATTCTATTTCTCTGTAAGTTATTCACTATCTTGGGAAATTCTCATTGATAAATCAATGGCTTGAATGTTTTTAGTCAAAGCGCCGGAAGAAATGAAATCCACACCGGTAGCCGCTAATTCTTGCAAACGCTCATCGGTGACATTACCGGAAACTTCTAATTTAGCCTGGTGTGACGAGTTGTTTTTGTTCTGCTGCACGGCCTGCTCGATATCAGCGATACTGAAGTTATCCAGCATAATGATGTCGGCTTCTGCGGCTAACGCCTGCGAGAATTCATCCAGGTTTTCAACTTCAACTTCCACCGTTTTACCCGGATTCAGTTGTTTTGCTGCTTTAACGGCCTGAGCTATGCCACCACAGGCAAAAATGTGATTCTCTTTAATCAGGTAGGCGTCAAACAAACCGATACGATGGTTCACGCCGCCGCCGCAACGCACCGCGTATTTCTGTGCTAATCGCATACCCGGCAAGGTCTTACGCGTATCCAGCAGCTGCGTTTTGTAGTCATTCAGAAGTTGACTGTACTGGTATGTGGTGGTGGCGGTTGCAGACAAGGTCTGCAAAAAATTAAGTGCAGTGCGCTCTCCGGTCAGCAAAATGCGACTTGGTCCTTTA
>NZ_DFTS01000021.1:39447-39942 GCF_002383015.1 Idiomarina sp. UBA4206 | reverse complement strand
TCACCGTCTTTCACCAGCCATTCAATTTCCACTTGCTGCCCAAGCTGGCGAAATACTTGATCGACCCAGCCACACCCGCAAACCACCGCTTCTTCCCGGGTGATAATGCTGGCACGGGACTGACTCTGCTCAAGAATCAATTGCGCAGTAATATCATAACTGGCGTCTTCGCCGGATAAATCTTCCTTCAGTGCGGCGCTTACGCCGTCCTGAATGGCAAGTTGCAGCTCGGGCTGACTCATAGATGGCTTTACCTTTTAGCAGACAATACGGATACTAGGGGGCAAACTTTACCGTTTTGTTGAGCCTGTGAAAAGCGACCCGATAAAAAATCATAAAATAACAACGGCAGTTCAATACCCGTCGCCGCACTGCGATGAGCGTCCACAGACAGACGAGATCAGTCTGTTGGTTATTCATTGCATCAGCCTGCCCGAGGGGGAATACGGTACGCCATACGTGCGTCAATTGTTTATGGGTGAGCTGGAAACCGAG
>NZ_DFTS01000021.1:35475-39371 GCF_002383015.1 Idiomarina sp. UBA4206 | reverse complement strand
CTGGAAACCGACGCACACCCGGACTTTTCTATACTGCAGGGACTTCGAGTGTCCGCGCATTGTGTTATCCGCCGCGACGGCACGCTGGAACAATACGTTCCTTTTGATAAGCGTGCGTGGCATGCTGGCCAGTCAAGGTATTGCGGGCGTCGGCGGTGCAACGATTTCAGTATAGGTATTGAACTCGAAGGAACCGATCACACCGCCTATACTGAACAACAGTATCAACAATTAATCCAGGTAACCGAGGCGCTTATCGCCACATACCCAAAATTAAACCGTCGTCGTATTGTCGGTCATCAGGATATCGCTCCGGGCCGCAAGACCGACCCGGGCAGTGAATTTGACTGGCAAACCTATTTAAATGCCCTATAAGGAGTCATGAATGGTCCTCATTGCGTTGCTGATAGCACTAAGCGTTGAGCGTTTGTACCACAGCCCTGCATTCTTGCACTGGGCTTTCTATATGGAACGTTGGCAACGTTGGAGCTCAGCCCGTCTGCAGGATGAAAAATGGGAGAGCGAGCCCTTACAGTTTGTGCGTTTGTTGATACCGGCAGTGGCTGTTGGCCTGTTGGTGGTGCTACTGGACAATCTGATGGTGACTTTTATTGTCAGTATTTTTGCGCTGCTGTTGGCTTTTAACTGTGAACCGGCCCGGCAAAACTACAAAGAATATTTAAAAGCAGCTAACAGAGGAGACGAGCCAAGTATTATTGAACATCAACAGGCTCTGACTGAATTTGCCGGGCGTCATCAGCCTCACCAAATTAGCGACTCTTTAATCTGGATCAATTACCGACAATATATTGCCGTGATGTTTTACTTCGTGTTGTTTGGCAGCTTTGGTGCCTTGGTTTATGCCACTCTGCGCTACGCTGAAACCCAGCAGCGCGAGGAAGAATCGGTTAGCCTCTGGCAGCAACTGTTGTGGTTTGCTGACTGGGTTCCGGTAAGGCTGGCAGCTTTTGGTTTATTGATAGTTGGTCACTTCTCACGGGCGCTTCCCGAGTGGTTGCAACAAAGCCTGAATCTACAGGCCGATCCGGATAAGCTTCTGTTTAACGTTGCCAGTAAAGCAGAAGACAACCCGCAGCACCCGGATGACCGAACCGAACATGCTGCCTGCCAGTTGCGCCTGATGCGCCGACAACAGATATTCTGGGTTTGTGCTATTGCCGTGCTGACATTGACAGGCTGGGTCAGCTAGAGGTAGTACCAGCTGAGAAAAATTTGGGCTCAGCCGTTAAATGATTTAGAATAACCGCATCTTTTGGTCTGACCAATTTACCGTTATGCCAGATTTACCCATAAAACAGACGAAGCTTTCCGACACTATTGTGGCGCATCTGGAACAGATGATCGTCGATGGTCGGCTTAGTGCCGGGCAAAAGCTGCCGGCAGAGCGTCAATTGGCTCAGCAATTTAATGTTTCACGCCCATCGCTGCGCGAAGCCATTCAAAAATTGGAAGCCAAAGGTGTGGTAGAACGTCGCCAGGGCGGTGGAACTTACGTTGTGAATAGCATCAATGAGCAACTAACAGAACCACTGTTTGAGCTCTTGGCCAAGCACCCTGAGTCGCAGTTTGATTTGCTTGAGTTTCGTCATGCGCTGGAGGGCATATCCTCCTTTTATGCTGCGTTAAGAGGAACCGATGCCGATCTGGATCGTATATCTGAGAGTATAAAAGGCTTAGGCCATAGCCAAAATAGCACTATCGATGAGCAGGTTAATGCCATCGTCGAGTTTTACCACCGTATTGCAGAAGCATCACACAATGTTATTTTGTTGCATGTCATTCAGGGCATGCAGGAATTATTGGCCGAGAATATTCGGCAGAACCTGGAAATATTAGCCGGTCGCGACGACCTGCTGGAAAAACTGAATCAACACCGGCAGCAACTGGTTAGCGCTATTGTTGCAGGTCAACCGGAGCAAGCGCGGGATGCGTGTCACCAACATTTGGCCTATATTGAACAGACATTGTTGGAATTAGGCAAAGAACAGTCACGTATTCAACGTTCGCTACGACGTTCCTGAATTGATAAAAAGGTAAGGAATAGCTATGAGTGAAGAATTAAACAAAGATGTCGATCAGCAGGAAACTCAGGAGTGGCTAGACGCTCTTGAAGGTGTGCTTGAGGCAGAAGGCCCGGAGCGCGCGCATTACCTGTTAGAACAACTGGTCGACAAAGCCCGTCGTAACGGTGCATATTTACCTTACAAGCCAACTACTGCGTATTTGAATACCATTCCGGCTAGTCAGGAACCAACCATGCCGGGCAACCAGACGCTGGAATCGCGGATTCGCTCAGCTATTCGCTGGAATGCTGCCATGATGGTGTTGCGGGCATCAAAAAAAGGCGAAGAGCTGGGCGGCCACCTTGCCAGTTTCGCTTCTTCTGCCATGTTGTACGATGTTGGTTTCAACCACTTCTTCCGCGCACCAAGTGAAGGTGACGGGGGAGACTTCCTGTTTATCCAGGGTCATGTGTCACCTGGTATTTACGGTCGCGCTTTCATTGAAGGACGCTTAACCGAAGAACAACTTAATAATTTCCGTCAGGAAGTGGATGGTAAAGGTCTACCTTCCTATCCGCATCCACATTTAATGCCTGACTTCTGGCAGTTCCCGACGGTTTCTATGGGCTTAGGTCCAATTCAGGCAATTTATTTAGCCCGCTTCCTGAAGTACCTGACTGACCGTGGTATTAAAGACTGCTCAAAACAGCGTGTTTATTGCTTCTTAGGCGACGGTGAAACCGATGAGCCGGAAAGCTTGGGGGCTATTGGTCTGGCCGCTCGTGAAGAACTCGACAACCTGACCTTTGTTATTAATTGTAACCTGCAGCGCTTAGACGGCCCGGTTCGCGGTAACGGTAAAATTATTCAAGAACTGGAAGGCAACTTCCACGGTGCTGGCTGGGAAGTGATTAAAGTTATCTGGGGCCGCTACTGGGATCCGCTGTTGTATCGTGATACCGAAGGTAAATTACAGCAGTTGATGGAAGAAACCGTTGACGGTGACTACCAGAACTTTAAAGCCAAAGGCGGTAAGTTCACGCGTGAGAACTTCTTTGGTAAGTACCCTGAAACTGAAGAAATGGTTGCCAACTTGTCAGACGAAGACATCTGGCGCTTAAACCGCGGTGGTCACGATCCGGTAAAAGTTTACTCGGCGTATCACAAAGCGGTGAACACCAAAGGTCGCCCACAGGTTATTTTAGCGAAAACCGTTAAAGGTTATGGCATGGGCGCTGCCGGTGAAGGTAAGAACATCGCGCACCAGGTTAAGAAAATGGATCTGGATGCGGTTAAGCATATGCGTGACCGTTTCAACATTCCGTTTAAAGACGACGAACTGGAAGACTTGCCGTACTACAAGTTTGAAGAAGACAGCGACGAAATGAAGTACCTGAACGAGCGTCGCGAAAAGCTTGGTGGCTATATGCCAGTACGAAACCCGGAAACGGATGTGGAACTGGAGTTGCCGGCATTGAAGGCGTTTGATGCGGTATTGAAAGGTTCAGGAGACCGGGAAATTTCATCGACTATGGCCTTTGTCCGTGTTTTAACAGCATTGTTGAAAGACAAGAAAATTGGCAAACGTATTGTGCCAATTATTCCGGACGAAGCCCGTACTTTTGGTATGGAAGGTCTGTTCCGTCAAGTGGGTATTTATTCTCACCATGGCCAGAAATACACACCACAAGATAAAGATCAGGTCGCCTATTATCGTGAAGACCAAAAAGGTCAGGTTATTCAGGAAGGCATTAACGAACTGGGTGCTATGGCGTCCTGGGTGGCAGCGGGTACCAGCTACTCGTTGAACAACGAACCCATGATTCCGTTCTACATTTATTACTCTATGTTCGGTTTCCAGCGCGTGGGCGA
>NZ_DFTS01000021.1:35008-35384 GCF_002383015.1 Idiomarina sp. UBA4206 | reverse complement strand
TTCGGTTTCCAGCGCGTGGGCGATTTAGTCTGGGCAGCAGGCGACAGTCAGACGCGTGGCTTCCTGGTCGGTGGTACCGCCGGTCGAACAACGCTCAATGGTGAAGGTCTGCAACACCAGGACGGACAGAGCCTGGTTCACTTCGGCACAGTGCCAAACTGCATTAGCTATGACCCGACTTACGGTTATGAAATTGCGGTTATCGTGCACGATGGCCTGAAGCGCATGTTTGGCGATCAGGAAAACGTTTTCTATTACCTCACCGTAATGAATGAAAACTATCATCAGCCAGAAATGCCGGAAGGCGTCGAAGAGGGCATCGTAAAAGGTATTTACGAGCTGGATAAAGTAAAAGCGAAGAAAAAAGCCAAAGGCG
>NZ_DFTS01000021.1:34664-34843 GCF_002383015.1 Idiomarina sp. UBA4206 | reverse complement strand
AGCGAAGAAAAAAGCCAAAGGCGATGTGCAGTTGCTTGGTAGTGGTACTATTTTGCAGCAAGTACGCGAAGCGGCGAAAATTCTGTCGGAAGACTACGACATTAACTCAACGGTTTACAGTGTGACCTCGTTCAACGAGCTGGCGCGTGACGGTCTGGATACCGACCGCTGGAACATGC
>NZ_DFTS01000021.1:31206-34514 GCF_002383015.1 Idiomarina sp. UBA4206 | reverse complement strand
CTGGAACATGCTACATCCGGAGAAGAAAGAAAAAGAAGCTTATATCACACAAGCCATGAAGAAAGCGAAAGGACCTGCTGTAGCAGCAACCGACTACATCAAGTTGTATGCTGATCAGGTTCGTGCCTGGGTTCCTACCTCGTACCGCGTGTTGGGTACCGACGGTTTTGGACGCTCGGACAGCCGCGCTAACTTGCGTAAGCATTTTGAGATTAATCCGCAATACATTGTGGTTGCTGCGCTAAAAGAGTTAGCGGATCAAGGTGATATCGATAAGAAAGTGGTAGCGAAAGCTATCAAAGACTACGATATCGACACTGACAAACTCAACCCACGTTTGGCGTAAGGAGGTACTGAGATGGCCGATCAAATCGAACTCAAAGTCCCCGACGTGGGCGGAGAAGAAGTAGAAGTCATTGAAATTCTCGTCAGTAAAGGCGATACCGTTGAACAAGAAGACGGTATTGTGACGGTTGAGAGTGACAAAGCGTCAATGGATATTCCGGCATCTTCAGGCGGTAAAATTGTTGAGCTGAAGGTAAAAGTTGGCGATACCATCAGCGAAGGAGATGTACTGGCTATTGTTGAAGCTGCCGGCGACTCTGACTCTTCGGATGACGAAGAAGAGAAAGAAGACGAAAATTCAGAGGAAAAAGAAGACAAGTCTGACGATAAAGACGAAGAAAAAGCGTCTGAGTCGAAAGATGAGGACAAAGAAGAGAACAAAGAAGAGAAGAAAGAATCTTCTGAGCCGAAGAAGTCCTCAGGCGAGAGTAAAGTCATTGATGTGGAAGTCCCGGACATTGGTGATGAAGAAGACGTCGAAATTATTGAGATTTTGGTCTCTAAAGGCGACTCAGTCTCTGCCGAAGACGGCTTAATTACACTGGAAACCGACAAAGCCACTATGGATGTGCCTTGCCCGGAAGACGGTGAAATTGAAGAAATGCTGGTCAATGTCGGCGATAAAGTGTCGCAGGGTTCTGTCATTGCGAAACTGAAAGTATCCGGTGGCGCTGACGATTCCGAAGCAGAAGAAGACGATTCTGCCAAGGAAGAGAAGTCAGAGTCCGGCAAGGAGTCGGATAAGAAATCTGATGACAAAGATCAGGACAAAGGAAAAGACAGCGGCAGCAGTGCTAAGCCAAGTAGCGAACGCCAGCCGCCGGTACCTGATCACCCAAGTCAGCGTAGCGACCGAAAAGAAGGAATTTTGCATGCGTCGCCTGCGGTACGCCGTGTCGCGCGTGAGTTTGGTGTCGACTTGTCACAAGTCAAAGGCAGCGGACCTAAAGACCGTATACTGAAAGAAGACGTACAAGATTTCGTTAAATACGAACTCTCTCGTCCGAAAGCCGTTGCGGGCGCAACTGGCCAGGGCGGTGGTGGACTGCAGGTGATTGATCCACCTAAGGTCGACTTCAGCAAGTTTGGTGAAGTGGAAGAGGTTCAACTGTCACGCATTCAGCGTAAGTCAGGACCTAACCTGCACCGCAACTGGGTGACCATACCGCACGTTACGCAATTCGACGAAGCGGATATCACCGAGCTGGAAAACTTCCGTAAATCAGAAAACGAAGTGGCTAAGAAAAAAGACCTTGGCTTCAAGATCACGCCATTGGTGTTTATTCTTAAGGCTTGTGCCAAAGCACTGCGCGAGTTCCCGACCTTCAACTCCTCGTTGTCGGAATCAGGCGAGTCGTTGTACATGAAAAAGTATGTGCACATTGGTATTGCAGTAGATACACCAAATGGTCTGGTTGTTCCGGTTATTCGCGATGTTGACCAAAAAGGCATTTACGAGCTGTCAGAAGAGCTGGTCGAAATTAGCACGAAAGCACGTGACGGTAAGTTGAAAGCTACTGATATGCAGGGTGGCTGTTTCTCAATTTCCAGTCTTGGCGGTATTGGTGGTACAGCCTTTACACCAATAGTAAACGCACCGGATGTTGCCATATTGGGCGTTTCTCGTAACGAGATGAAGCCAAAATGGAACGGTAAAGAGTTTGAGCCGCGTCTGACACTGCCTCTGTCGTTGTCTTATGACCATAGGGTGATAGACGGTGCAGAAGCAGCTCGCTTTACGGCTTACTTAAGCGGTGTACTGGGAGATATCCGCAAATTGGTGCTTTAAGCACCAATTTGGACGGGAAATACGAATTAATTCGCGCTACAATAGCGCCACATTTAGCGTTGACTGACCGCGGCCGGTGGCTCAACTGGTCGTGACAAAAAAGGGGTTAACATGAGCGACAAAATTACAACACAGGTAGTAGTGTTAGGTTCGGGCCCAGGTGGATATTCAGCAGCTTTCCGCGCAGCTGATTTGGGTCTGGATGTTGTTTTGATTGAGCGTTACAGCACCTTAGGCGGTGTTTGCCTTAATGTTGGCTGTATCCCGTCAAAAGCACTGCTGCACATGACCAAGCACATTGAAGAAGCACAACACCTGGCTGCAGAAGGCATTGAGTTTGGTGAGCCGAAGATTGACCTGGACAAGCTGCGTAAGCACAAAGAGAAAGTGGTTGGTCAGTTAACCGGCGGCCTTGGTCAGATGTCGAAAATGCGTAAGGTAAAAATCGTCAACGGTTACGGTAAATTTACCGGCAGCAACACCATTAAAGTTGAAGGCGACGACGGCGAAACCGAAGTTAAATTTGATAATGCTATTATCGCGGCGGGTTCTCAGGCCATTAAATTGCCGTTCATCCCACACGACGACGACCGCGTATGGGACTCAACTGACGCACTGGAATTGAAAGAAATTCCGAAGAAAATGCTGTTGTTAGGTGGCGGTATTATCGCTCTGGAAATGGGTCAGGTTTACGCGTCATTAGGCTCTAAAGTTGATGTTGTTGAAATGACTGATCAGCTGGTGCCACCAGCGGACGCTGACATTATTAAGAGCTTTAACAAGCAAATTAAAGGTCGCTTCGAAAACGTGATGTTAAGCACCAAAGCAACCAACGTTGAAGCGAAAAAAGACGGAGTTTACGTCACTTTTGAAGGTGATAAAGCGCCAAAAGATCCGGTGAAATACGACGCGGTTCTGGTTGCTGTAGGTCGCGCGCCAAACGGTAATAAAATTGATGCGGACAAAGCAGGCGTTAAGGTTGACGACCGTGGCTTCATCAATGTTGACAGCCAAATGCGTACTAACGTTGATCACATCTTCGCTATCGGCGATATCGTTGGTCAGCCAATGCTGGCGCATAAAGCGGTGCACGAATCGCATGTTGCGGCAGAAGTTATTGCTGGTAAGAAGCACTTCTTCGAACCTAAAGTCATTCCTTCTATCATGTACACGT
>NZ_DFTS01000021.1:26666-31113 GCF_002383015.1 Idiomarina sp. UBA4206 | reverse complement strand
ATTCCTTCTATCATGTACACCAACCCGGAAGTTGCATGGGCCGGCGTCACTGAAAAAGAAGCGAAAGATCAGGGTATTGAGTACGATGCAGTAACCTTCCCATGGTCAGCTTCAGGCCGTGCTATTGCGTCAAACGCCCAGCAAGGCATGACTAAGCTTATTTTTGATAAGAACAACCGGATTATTGGTGGTGCTATGTGTGGTACCAACGCCGGTGAGCTGCTTGGCGAAATTTGCCTGGCTATTGAAATGGGCTGTGACGCCGAAGACATCGCTCTGACCGTTCATGCACACCCAACCTTACATGAATCAGTCGGCTTAGCCGCAGAACTTCATGAAGGTTCCATTACCGATATGCCGAATCCTAAGGCGAAAAAGAAGAAGTAACATTTTGTTACGATAAATCATCGGTAAAACGGCCGCATTCATCGCGAATGTGGCCGTTTTTTTTGCGCTGAATTTAACAATGCGCTAGTTTAGAGTGGTTAAAAATAATGAACACTCAAAGAAAGGGTAACAATCGATGAAAAAATTGACCGCTGTAGCGCTAGGCGTTTCTATGGCATTAACGTTGGGTGCATGTTCACCACAGCAGGAAGAGTCTAAGCAACAAACCCAGCAGGCTGAAGAAGCAAAACAAGAACTGAGCTCTGGTGTTGTCTTAGAAAACTTTGATCACAGCGTAAAGCCAGAGAACGATCTGTATCAGTACGTTAATGGCACCTGGATTGATAAAACAGAAATTCCATCTGATCGTTCATCGGTAGGATCGTTTTTCGATTTACGTCAGCAAAACCAGAAACGTTTACGCGATATCATTGAAAAAGCCGCAGCGGAAAACCCGGAGCCGGGCACTAATGAGCGTAAAATTGGTGACTTTTTCAATGCGTTCATGGACGTGGAAACCTTGAATGAACTGGGCGCTAAGCCTATTCAGAATGACTTAGCGGCCATTCAGGCGCTGGAAAACCACGATTCTGTTTCTGAGCATATGGCACGCATGTTCCGTGGTGGTGTATCAATTCCATTTGGTTTTTATGTCTACCCAGACGCGAAAGATCCACAAACTAACGCTATGTATGTTTCTCAGTCAGGTTTAGGCTTGCCTGACCGTGACTACTACCTAAAAGACGACGAGAAGTTTGAAGAATTCCGTAACGCTTACGTCGAATACGCAGAAGACATTTTGAGCATGGTTGGTGTGGAAAACGCCGGCGAAGCGGCACAGCGTATCCTGGATTTAGAAACTCAGCTGGCTGAAGTTCAGTGGAGTCGTGTAGAAAGCCGTAATGCGGACAAAACTTATAATAAAAAATCCGCAGATGAAGTGTCCGACATGCTGGCAAACTTCAACTTTAAGCGCTTCATTGAGACGTCTGATTTATCGCACGTTGAAAACATGATCATCCGTCAGCCCTCGTACTTTGAAGACTTTGGGCAGCTGTTTAGTGAAGTCGACGTACAGGCGTGGAAAGACTACTTAAGTTTCCGTCTGGTTAACGAGTATGCCTCTGCACTTAGCGAAGACATCAGTAAGCGTCGCTTTGACTTTTACGGTACTACTTTACGTGGAACACCAGAGCAAGAGCCGCGTTGGAAACGTGCAGTAGATGCAACCAACAGTGTGTTAGGTGAAGTCTTAGGCCAGGTGTACGTTAAAGAATACTTCCCGCCAGAAGCGAAAGAAAAAATGGAAGGTTTGATTGAGAATCTTCGCGACGCTTATGGTCAGTCAATACGTAACCTGGAGTGGATGACTGAAGAGACCAAAGAAAAAGCCTTAGAAAAGCTGGAAAAATTTGATCCTAAAGTTGGTTACCCAAGCGAATGGCGCGACTACAGTAAGTTGGAAATTTCTGCCACAGACTTAGTTGCAAACTATAAAGCCTATGCTGAATTCAACTATCAGGAAGAAATTGCCAAGATTGGCGGTCCTGTTGACGAAGAAGACTGGGGTATGACACCACAGACGGTTAATGCTTATTACAGTCCTGTGCGTAACGAAATCGTATTCCCGGCCGGTATTTTGCAGCCTCCATTCTTTGATATGGACGCAGAAATGGCGGTGAACTACGGTGGTATTGGTGCGGTAATCGGCCATGAAATGGGCCACGGCTTTGATGACCAGGGTTCTAAATACGATGGTGACGGTAACCTGCAGAGCTGGTGGACCGACGCAGACCGTCAAGCCTTTGATGAGCGCGGCCAAAAACTGTCTGACCAGTTCAGTGAGTATGAGCCAATTGAAGGTCTTAATATCAATGGTGATCTGACTCTGGGTGAGAACATTGGTGACCTGGCCGGCCTGACCATTGCGTACGAAGCCTACAAAATGTCATTAGAAGGTGAAGAAGCACCTGTTCTTGACGGCTTTACCGGCGAACAGCGTGTGTTCATCGGCTGGGCACAGGTATGGCGTGGTAAATACCGTGAAGACGCCGTTCGTGAGCAGGTCATGAGCGACCCGCATTCACCAGCAGAGTATCGTGTGAACGGCACCGTAGTTAACGTTCCGGCGTTCTACGAAGCCTTTGATGTTGAAGAAGGTGATGAGTTGTACGTCGCACCTGAAAACCGCGTTATTATCTGGTAAGATGCGTACATGAAGAAACTTTGGGCAGTTATAGCAATTACAATGACACTTTTGGTGGGGTCCATGACTTCACCAATGGTGCATGCTATGCCTGCCCAAATGTCTGACTCTACTATGCAATCAGAACAAATGAGTGAGAGTCACGACTGTTGCGAGGAAGAAGCAACCCCCTGCAGTGATATGGAAGACAGTTTTTGCCAGCAGTGCGAACAACATTGCGCTGGTCAACTGGGACTGATGAATCCATTCAAACAACTTTCGCCAGCAGCCTCCACTCACGCTGCCGAGCCTATCTATTCAAACCTCCCGGTTATTACTGAAACGCTGATACGTCCGCCGAAACACGCAGTTTAAGCTCAGTTTTTACGTCTTAAACCGTTGTTTTCGAGGAAATACCATGCGTTATTGGATAGCTATATTAATCCTGATCCCATTTTTAACTTTGGCTCAGGAACACAATCATTCAGAAGATCAAAACCCGTTCGGGCAGAGCACCGAATATGTGTGCCCTATGCACAGCCAGGTGGTTCGTGACGAGCCGGGAACCTGCCCAATTTGCGGTATGGACTTGGTCAAGAAAGAACCTGAACAGGACCATTCTGAGCATGAAGCTGAAAAAAGCTTCACCGTCCCAGAGTCCAGTCAGCAGGCCATTCGGGTAACCACGGCCAGGGCCCAGCGCAAAGACTTGCAGCCTCAGTTAATGGCGCAGGCTCAGGTACGCTGGCAGGAATCTGCACAACGGCATATCCACAGCCGCGCGGAAGGCTGGGTAGAGGAATTACATGCTGACGTTGAAGGTCAGTGGGTAGAAAAGGGCGATAAACTCTACAGTCTGTATGCACCCGACCTGGTCGTGGCACAGGACGACTATCTGCAACTGCTTGATTCACTCTCGGATATCCGCAACGGTGACAACCAGCAAAGCTTTAAACGCCGCGGGCAGCAACGTTTGCGTTTGCTGGGTATGAGCGAAGCGCAGATTAAAGCGCTTGAGCAAGGTGGCGAAACCGAATATGTGGTCGATTACTACGCACCTGAGTCGGGCTATATTACCAGTCTGGATATTCAGGAAGGCATGTATGTGTCTCCCGGGCTTAAATTACTGACGCTGACGCAGGACAATCAGCTGTGGTTCTTTGCCGATGTTCCGGCGCGTTACAGTAAACAGTTAAAAACCGGGCAAATGGCTCATATTTCTTCTGAGCACTTCCCTGGCGCCCACTGGATGAACACCATTGACTACATTTATCCGCAAGTTGATCCGGTAACCCAGACCATCAAAGTCCGTATTCCGGTTAATGACTCCATTGATCGGCTGCGTGAAGGACTCTGGGCGACGGCTCATATTGAACTGGAGCCAGTAAGAGATGCTGTGGTTGTGCCGGTTGCCAGCTTAATTGTCACCGGCGCCAATAACCGCGTGGTGGTAAAATCCGGAGCGCGCGAATTTGAAGTGCGCGAAGTCACGACCGGACTGCGTGTTGGTAATGAAATTGCCATTGAAGAAGGCCTGCAGGAAGGTGAGTTAGTGGTCACTTCGGGTCAGTTCCTTCTGGACTCAGAGGCCAGCTTGCAAGGTCTGGGTCTGGATAGCAGCGATGATGCCCCTGCGCCACAACATAACCACTAGGAGGTTTTATGTTAGCTCGTATTATTGAAGCCTCCATACGTAACTCGTGGATGGTGTTACTGCTGTTCTTAGGTTTGGCTTTCTGGGCCTGGCAGTCGCTGCAGCAAACCAAACTGGACGCAATACCGGACTTGTCGGAAGTTCAGGTTATCGTCAAAACCAATTACCCGGGACAAGCGCCGGCGGTAGTGGAGGAGCAGGTGACCTATCCGCTCTCGAGT
>NZ_DFTS01000021.1:23605-26626 GCF_002383015.1 Idiomarina sp. UBA4206 | reverse complement strand
TAATCGAGTGTGATGCTGTCCGTACCTAAAGCCACCTCAGTACGCGGGTTTTCGTTCTTTGGCGATTCGTACGTTTACGTTATTTTTGAAGACGGAACCGACCCTTACTGGGCCAGAAGCCGGGTGAACGAATACCTGGATCAAGCGCAAAACCAGCTTCCGAACCAAGTTCGGCCGGAATTAGGTCCCGATGCATCCGGCATTGGCTGGGTGTATCAATACGCACTGGTTGATGAGACCAACCAGCGTAACCTGGGTGAACTAACCCGCCTGCAAAACTGGTTCCTAAAACAGGAGCTGCAAAGTGTGCAGGGGGTAGCAGAAATTGCCACGGTTGGCGGTATGGTCGAAACCTATCAGGTGGTACTGCAGCCGGAAGCCTTGCATCGTTATAACCTTACCCTGAATCAGGTAAAGCAAACCATTCAGCAGGCCAATAACGAAGTAGGTGGCTCTGTGGTTGAAATGGGCGAAGCTGAATACATGGTTCGTGGCCTGGGGTATTTGAAAAGTGTCGAAGACATTCGCAAAATTCCGTTGCCGCTCACCTCAGAGCAGCAGGGTACGGTGCTGCTGGAAGAAGTGGCTGATATTCGCATTGGGCCCCAGGTACGCCGCGGCATTACCGAGCTGAACGGCGACGGCGAAGTCGTGGGCGGTATTGTGGTCATGCGCCATGGCGAAAATGCCCTACAAACTATAGCCGCCGTTAAAGAGAAACTGGAAGAGCTGAAGCAGGGCCTGCCCGAGGGCGTTAAGGTGGTTCCGACCTATGACCGCTCAAGCCTGATCCAGGCATCGACAGACAACCTCACCACCAAGCTCATTGAAGAAATGTTCTTTGTCGCTGTGGTGTGCATTTTATTTCTCTGGCATGCGCGCTCGGCGGTGGTGGCCATTATCAGCTTACCGCTGTCGGTACTGTTCGCGGTGTGGATCATGAACATGCTGGGTATCAGCGCCAATATTATGAGCCTGGGGGGAATTGCTATTGCTATTGGGGCACTGGTAGATGCCGCCATTGTCATGATAGAGAACACCCACAAGCATCTGCAGAACTATCAGGAACGGCATCAGATAGTCGCAAAAGGTGCTGCGCGGTTGAAAATTGTTAATGAAGCCTGTCGCGAAGTGGGGCCTTCGCTGTTCTTCTCGCTACTGGTCATTACCGTCAGCTTTGTTCCGGTGTTTGTGCTGCAAGGCCAGCAAGGGCGTCTGTTTGAGCCTTTAGCCTATACCAAAACTCTGGCCATGGCCGCTGCCGCAATTATTGCCGTGACACTTATTCCCGTGCTGATTGCGTTACTGGTGCGCGGGAAAATACCCGCTGAAGAAAAGAACTGGCTGTCGCGCGGTTTAATTGCGCTTTACCGTCCATTGTTGGCTTTCACACTTAAGTTTCCTAAAACCATTATTGTGCTGGCCCTTCTGATCACAGCATCTGCCTGGCACCCGTATAAAGAGCTCAATTACGAGCTGATGCCGCCGCTGCATGAGGGGGACCTCATGTACATGCCGACGACATTGCCGGGTATCAGTGTTGAAAGTGCCGGTGAGTTGCTACAGCAAACCGATAAGCTCATTGCAGAACAACCTGAAGTTGAGCGTGTGTTTGGTAAAGTTGGTCGTGCTGACACGGCTACCGATCCGGCACCAATGACCATGATCGAAACCAGCATTACCCTCAAACCTGAAAGTGAGTGGCGTGAAGGGATAACGGTGGACGACATTATTGCTGAGCTGGATGAGCGAGTGCAGATACCCGGTGTGACCAACGCCTGGGTACAACCTATCCGTACCCGCATTGAAATGCTGGCTACCGGTGTTAAAACCCCGTTAGCGATTAAAGTCAGCGGTAGTGACTTTCGTGAAATAGAAAAACTGGCTACCCGTATTGAAGAGACGTTGTCTGAAGAGGAGGCAACAGGTTCGGTCATTGCAGAGCGCTCTGGCGGCGGTCGTTATATTGAAATAGAGCCGAAGCTGCGTGAAGCCGCCCGTTATGGCATTAGCCAAAGCGACATTCACGATCATATTCAGTACGCCATTGGTGGAGCGAATATTGCGACATCGGTGCAGGGCAATGAGCGTTTTCCTATTAATCTGCGCTATCCGCGAGAGCAACGCGACCATATAGAGAAGCTGCAAACCCTGCCGGTGAAATCTGCCTCCGGACAATGGCTTACTCTGTCCGATGTTGCTGACATTCGGGTGACTCAGGGACCCGCCATGCTGAAAAGCGAAGACGCCCGCTTAAGCAGTTGGGTTTTTATTGAACCAGCGAAAAGCATCACGGTTAGCGACTACATTAATCAAGTTGGTGATGTTATGGCTAAAATGGAAATTCCGGTTGGTTACAACTGGAGCTGGACCGGGCAATACAAAGCCATGCAACAGGTGGAAAGTGATTTAAAAGAGATCATTCCGCTGACGCTGTTGGTTATTCTGTTGTTGCTGTACATGACCTTCCGTTCGTTACCTCAGGCACTGCTGGTCATTGGCACTTTGCCTTTAGCTCTAACCGGCAGCCTGTGGTTGATTTACTTGCTGGACTACAACCTGTCACTGGCCGTTATTGTCGGCATGATAGCTCTTGCCGGTGTCGCCGCGGAATTCGGCGTGGTTATGTTGTTGTACCTGAACAACGCCTGGAAAGCCGTGGCTTACAATAAAAACCAGTTAAAGGCAGCGGTAGAAGAAGGCGCGTTGCTACGCGTACGACCTAAAGCCATGACAGTGCTGACCATTATTGTTGGTCTACTGCCGATAATGCTGGGCGGGGGTGTTGGTAACGAAGTTATGCAGCGCATTGCCGCTCCCATGGTAGGAGGTATGGTATTAGCCCCGCTGATCTCTATGCTGGTTATCCCTGCCGTGTTCTACCTGGCCCGGAAATAAGATCCGATGTGACTTGATCCTATTGCATCAGGAGAGGCGGGGGATGGTGAATGAGGGTGGCAGATGTAAAGCGCGCCTGACGGATGCTGCGAACTATTGAGGAGGTGTGCAGCGCCATGGATG
>NZ_DFTS01000021.1:22317-23428 GCF_002383015.1 Idiomarina sp. UBA4206 | reverse complement strand
TCACCCTTACCATCCCCCGCCTCTCCTGACGTGAAGGTCAGACACCATCGTCAGGCGAAGCGTTCCCATATGGCATTGGCGGCGGGGCCTAAAGTTCTGTTTGCGGAGCGTACCAAATGAATTTCCAGGCGCACTTGCTGGACGAATCCTGGGATACTGATTTCAACCAGCTTACCGTGCTCAAGGGCCCCCAGAGCAATGTGTTTTGGAATAATACCCCAGCCAAAACCGGTCATCAGCAGTTCAAACTGGGTGTTAACCTCATTCACTCTTATGCGCTGCTGGCTGGGCAGCCGCAATACCGAGTCTAAGTTAATGCCAATTTCCAGGTTCTGCGGAACCAGCATTGGTAGTTCTAATAAATCCTGGCGGCTTTGCGGCATACGACCAAACTCCTTCATCAGCGCGGCTGACATAACCACCGTTAATTCAAAGGGCGCCACCGGTAAGGTTTCAAAGTCACCGTACTGACGAAACAAAGGCAGCCAGGGGCACAGGGCTAAATCGGCGGTACCGTTATCAATGCGCTTAAGGGCACGCATTTGTGATTCTCCATCCACGTGGAGCTCGGTAGCGGGGTATTGTTGCTGAATGTGTTGAATGCTGGGCATCCAGAGTTTGCTGTCACAGGTATGGTCATAGCACAGTGTCAGCAAAGGTTCTGCACCGTGTTTCAGTTGGTTAGCCAATGACTGTAGGCGCTGCTGCTGGCGCACCACTTCTTCTGCCTGACGTAAAAAATGGTGGCCCTGTTCGGTAAGCTCCAGACGATAACCATCACGGTTAAACAAGGCAAAACCCGCGTTCTCTTCCAGCTTCTTTAATGCCATGCTCACAGCCGATTGTGTGCGGCCGAGCTGTTCAGCTGTTTTCTGCAGGCTGCCAAGCCGGGCAACGGTGATCATCATGTGAAGGTGAGATAAATTCATTAAGTTTTACTGATGGTCTTTTTAATTTTAATTCAATATAACTGTAACTATACTTGCGGTAAACTTATTGCCATCAAACATCCCAGAAAAAACGGAATTTAAGTCATGCGCTGGTTTAAAATATTCTTAACTGTCGTTGCCGCTGCCACTGTCGTGGCTTGCAGCGAAAAAGCCGAAGTGAG
>NZ_DFTS01000021.1:20578-22255 GCF_002383015.1 Idiomarina sp. UBA4206 | reverse complement strand
GCCGAAGTGAGTGAAGAACAGCAAGCGCGACCTGCCAGGTTAATGCAGGTAAGTGAAGCCAATGGTCCTCGTCTGCGAGAGTTTCCGGCTGTGGTCGAAGCGGCGAAAGTGGCTCAACTGACTTTTCGTGTAGCGGGTGAAGTTATTGAACTGCCGGCGCGGCCTGGTACTGAAGTAAAACAAGGGGAGCTTATTGCCCGTCTGGACCCGACCGACTATCAACTGGCGGTGGACCAGGCGAAAGCCCAGTATGAACTTGCGCTATCACAATACGAACGCAATAAAGTTCTGGTGAGCGAAGGGGTTATGTCCGAAGGACAATTTGACCAAATTGAGTCAGAGCTTGCAGTTGCAAAATCAAACTATGAAACCGCTAAAGCTAACCTGCGCTACACCGAACTGACGGCGCCTTTTGATGGTGTTATTGCTAATCTGGCGGTGGAAGCTTATGAAAACATCCAGGCTAAGCAGCCCATCGTTACTTTGCAAATCAGCAACGCCATTGATATCAGTATTAATGTGCCGGAAAAGCTTTTTGCCAAGGTGAAAAAGCAGACCGACTATCAACCGGAAGTGCGCTTCGACGCAGCGCCGGGTTTTACCTATCCGGCTCATTTAAAAGAGTGGGACTCGCAATCCGACGGCGCAACCAACACCTACGAGGTGGTGTTTACGCTACCTAAGCCGCAGGACATCAATGTGCTGCCGGGCATGACGGCAACGGTTATTGTCGATATTAATGAGGTGTTGCGCTCTTCTCAAATTGGTATTGTTGTGCCGGCTAAAGCCGTATTTACCGAAAGCCGGGACGCTTCTTATGTGTGGGTGGTTAGCGACGACATGCGTGTACAAAAGCGCAAGGTTAATGTCGGGCCAATGACCAACGATGGGCTCACTGTACTGGATGGGCTCGAAGCCGGTGAAATCATAGTGGTGGCCGGTGTCCATCAGCTGAAGGAAAATCAGCAAGTTCGTGAATGGCAACGCGAACGGGGGCTGTAATGAATATTGCGAAGTACAGTATGGAGCGGAAAACCACCAGTTGGATGTTTTTCCTGGTTCTGTTAATTGGTGGCCTGGTTGCTCTTACTCAGCTTGGTCGGCTGGAAGACCCTAAGTTCACTATTAAGCAGGCTATGGTCATTACGCCTTACTCCGGAGCCTCGGCGCAGCAGGTGGAAGAAGAGGTAACGTACCGGCTGGAAAACGCTATTCAGGAACTCAGCTACGTCGACCATGTACGGTCCATTTCTAAGCCAGGTTTATCGCAAATAACAGTCGAGATGAAAAGCATCTACCGGGCCGAGCACCTGCGTCAAATTTGGGATGAACTGCGGCGCAAAATTAACGACGCCAAAACCCAGCTTCCCCTCGGAACCGGCGAGCCTATTATTCGTGACGACTTTGCCGACGTGTACGGCGTGATGATGGCCATTACCGGGCCAGACTATTCCTATAAAGATATTGAGCATTACGCAGACTTTCTACGTCGCGAACTGGTGCTGATTGACGGGGTTGGAAAGGTCATGCTGGCCGGCGAGCAACAGGAACAGGTGGTGGTTGAAGTCTCTCGTTCACGGCTGGCTAACTTTGGTATTCCACCCAGCCGCATTGCCGGTTTACTGCAAACGCAAAATGCCGTAGCAAATGCCGGGCGGGTAACCGTTGACCAGGACC
>NZ_DFTS01000021.1:19511-20509 GCF_002383015.1 Idiomarina sp. UBA4206 | reverse complement strand
TCACCGTTGACCAGGAAGCTTTGCGCATTGCCACCAGTGGGGAATTTGCCGACGTTGAAGATATGGAAAAGCTGGTTATCAGTAACCCGGGGGCGGAGCAGCGCATCTACTTGCATGATGTAGCGAACATCTATCGTGAGACCAAAGAGATTCCGGATCATGTGGTTCGTTATAACGGGCAGGCGTCGCTTTGGCTGGCGCTGTCTTTTGCGGACAACGTCAACGTGGTTGAAGTTGGTGAGCGTATCCAGAAACGGCTGGATGAACTGGACTATGCCAAACCAATAGGAATGTCGGTAGACCGTATTTATGATCAACCGCATCAGGTCGAAAACTCGGTAAATGACTTTCTGCTGAACCTGGTTGAAGCCGTTGCTATTGTCATTATTGCGTTGCTGCTGACCATGGGTTTTCGCAGTGGTTTACTTATTGGCACCGTATTATTGTTAACGGTTCTTGGCACCTTTATTTTCATGCGACTGGGCGACATTAACCTGCAACGGGTATCGCTGGGAGCGCTCATTATTGCTCTGGGTATGCTGGTGGACAACGCCATTGTCATTGCCGATGGCATTATGGTTGGTATGCGGCGGGGCATGAGTAAAGTAGAAGCCGCTGTTAGTGTGGTGAAGCAAAATCAGTGGCCGCTACTGGGTGCAACCATTATTGGTATTATTGCCTTCGCCCCAATTGGTTTGTCATCAGACGCTACCGGTGAGTTTGCCGGAAGCTTATTCTGGGTGCTGCTCATTTCTTTACTATTGAGCTGGGTAACAGCTCTGACCCTCATTCCGTTTTTAGCCGACCGTTTATACTCCGCGAAGGACATTGGCAATGGTGATGAGCAGGACGATGTTTTCTCTCATCCGGTATACCGCGGCTACAAAAAAATGCTGGCGGTTTGTCTGCGGCATCGCATTATCAGCATGGCGGTGATGCTGGCAATGCTGGTTGCTGCTGTGGCCGGTTTTGGACAAGTGAAACAGGCGTTCTTTCGT
>NZ_DFTS01000021.1:17482-19429 GCF_002383015.1 Idiomarina sp. UBA4206 | reverse complement strand
CTTTCCGCCTTCGACAACGCCGCTTTTCTATGTGGATCTCTGGTATCCACAGGGCACCGATATTCGTCATACCGAACAGGATTCAAAGCGCCTGGAAGACTACCTGCTGGATAAAAGCGAAGTGACCTCGGTCTCCACCACCATAGGCCAGGGTGCGCCCCGTTTTACCCTGACCTATCTGGTGGAAAAAAGTTACGAGAGCTACGCACAGTTGCTGGTGCGGGTAGAGGACAAAGACAGCATGGATGCGTTAATGAAGGACATTCGCCAACGTATTCGTGAAGAGCATCCGGATGTTGAGGACAAACTGATACGGGTTGAAATTGGTCCGGCTACTCCGGCAAAAATTGAAGCGCGTTTCTCTGGACCTGATATTGACGTATTGCGCCAATTAAGTAAGAAAGCGCAGAGCATTTTGGCCGAGGACGAAGGGGCGGTGAATATTCGCTCCGACTGGCGCCACCCAACCAAGCTGCTGCGACCACAATACGACGAAGCGGCGGGTCGTCGCGCCGGTATCACTAAAGAAGACGTTAACAATCTGCTGTTAGCTAACTTTGTTGGCCGACAAATCGGTGTTTACCGCGATGGAACTGACTTGCTGCCAATAGTACAGCGTGCCCCGGCTGCCGAACGTGTTGATCTGGACAACTGGCAGGAATTACAAATTTACAGCCCGGTGTTTGACCGCTTTGTACCACTGGCGCAAGTAGCGCGCTCGATAGATGTAACCTGGGAAGACCCGCTCATATTGCGACGAGACCGTAAGCGAACGCTTACTGTTATGGCTGACCATGATCTACTGACCGATGAAACGGCGGCCCAGGTATTTGAGCGTGTCCGACCTGAACTGGAAGCTATTGAGTTGCCGCTGGGCTATGAGCTTACCTGGGGCGGAGAACACGAAGCTTCGGGCAAGGCTGAAAAAGCACTGTTTGGCGCACTGCCAATGGGTTTCCTGGTTATGTTTATCATTACCGTGCTGTTATTTAACAGTATCCGCCAGGCGGCGGTGCTTTGGACAACAGTCCCGCTGTCTATTATTGGCGTGACTGTCGGGCTGCTGTTGCTGGATAAACCTTTTGGTTTTATGGCATTACTCGGTTTTCTGAGCTTGTCCGGCATGCTGATTAAAAACGGCGTGGTGTTGCTGGAGCAGGTCAATACAGAACTGGACGCCGGTAAAGAAGCGGTTCAAGCCTTAAGCGATGCCGCTGTCAGTCGTGTTCGTCCCGTTGGAATGGCGGCAGCCACCACCATTTTAGGCATGATACCGCTGCTGTTTGATGACTTCTTTGCGAGCATGGCAACGGTCATTATGTTTGGGTTGGGTTTTGCTACCGTACTAACCCTGTTTGTTGTTCCGGTTATGTACGCCATAGTCCAAAGAGTACCGCGCCCGTAATCCGGGCGCATTCATCCCGTTTATACCCTGAATTATCTGATTTATAGCCCTGCGTCATGGGAATTTAACAGCAAAATCCGTATAATGCGCCGCACTAGTGAACCGTCTAGAATTCATGCAAGCAAATGAGAGGTAATATCAGTGCTTAAAGAATATCGTCAGCACGTGGAAGAGCGCGCCGCAGAAGGCATCCCTCCGAAGCCATTAAACGCCGAGCAAGTAGCCGATTTAGTGGAATTACTGAAAAATCCCCCAGCAGGCGAGGAAGACTTCCTGGTTGAGCTGTTAGCCGAGCGTGTACCGCCGGGTGTGGATGAAGCAGCCTATGTTAAAGCAGGTTTTTTAAGCGCCGTTGTTAAAGGTGAAATTGAAAGCCCGGTTGTCAGCAAAGAATACGCAGTGAAACTGCTGGGTAATATGCACGGTGGCTACAACATCGTCACTTTGGTGGAGCTGCTGGACGATTCTCAGTTGGCTGAACTGGCCGCTAAAGAGCTGAAAGAAACCATCTTAATGTTCGACGCCTTCCACGACGTGGAAGA
>NZ_DFTS01000021.1:17094-17414 GCF_002383015.1 Idiomarina sp. UBA4206 | reverse complement strand
GACGCCTTCCACGACGTGGAAGAGAAAATGAAAGCCGGTAATGCGTTGGCGAAAGAAGTGGTTGAGTCCTGGGCAAATGCCGAATGGTTCACCGGCAGCGACGAACTGCCTAAATCAATTAAAGCAACCGTCTTTAAAGTGACTGGCGAAACGAATACCGATGACTTGTCTCCTGCACCCGATGCCTGGTCTCGTCCGGACATTCCTTTGCACGCCAAAGCTATGTACAAAATGCCACGCGAAGGCATTACCGATGCAGGCAAGCAAATTGAAGAATTAAAAGAAAAAGGTCACCCGGTTGCCTTCGTTGGTGACGTAGT
>NZ_DFTS01000021.1:16375-17004 GCF_002383015.1 Idiomarina sp. UBA4206 | reverse complement strand
GTTGCCTTCGTTGGTGACGTAGTGGGTACTGGTTCTTCACGTAAATCAGCGACCAACTCAGTATTGTGGAACATTGGCGAAGACATGCCTGGCACACCAAACAAGCGTGCTGGCGGTATCTGCATTGGCTCTAAAGTCGCACCAATTTTCTTCAACACCATGAAAGATGCAGGTGCGTTGGTGTTTGAAGCCGACGTTGAAAAAATGAACATGGGCGATGTTATCACTATCTACCCATACGAAGGCAAAATCGAGAACGAAGCCGGCGACGTTATCGCTGAGTACGATTATGCGTCTCGCGTTATTTTAGATGAAGTCCGTGCCGGTGGCCGTATTAACCTGATTATTGGCCGTGGCCTGACAGAAAAAGCACGTGAATCTCTGGGCATGGGTCCATCTGACTTATTCCGTAAGCCAGAGCAACCGGCAGACAGCGGTAAAGGTTTCTCGCTGGCGCAGAAGCTGGTCGGTAAAGCTTGTGGCATGGAAGGTGTTCGCCCGGGCGCATACTGTGAACCTAAGATGACTACCGTTGGTTCTCAGGACACTACCGGTCCTATGACTCGCGACGAGTTAAAAGACCTGGCCTGCCTTGGCTTTAACTCAGACCTGGTTATGCAGTCTTTCTG
>NZ_DFTS01000021.1:15514-16118 GCF_002383015.1 Idiomarina sp. UBA4206 | reverse complement strand
GATACCGTTGGTACCGGTGGTGACTCGCACACCCGTTTCCCGCTGGGTATTTCATTCCCGGCAGGCTCTGGTCTGGTTGCGTTCGCCGCAGCTACCGGCGTAATGCCACTGGATATGCCTGAATCGGTATTGGTGCGTTTCAAAGGTGAAATGCAGCCAGGCATTACTTTACGTGACCTGGTTCATGCCATTCCTGCGTTTGCTATCAAAGAAGGTCACCTGACCGTTGATAAGCGCGGCAAGAAAAACATCTTCTCGGGTCGTATCTTAGAAATTGAAGGTCTTGATCACTTAACCGTAGAGCAGGCATTTGAATTGTCTGACGCTTCTGCTGAGCGTTCAGCGGCCGGTTGTACCATCGACCTGTCAGAAGAGTCTGTTGCTGAATACCTGCGTTCTAACATCACCATGCTGCGTTGGATGATCAACGAAGGCTACGGCGACGCGCGTACGCTGGAACGTCGTGCCCGTAAGATGGAAGAATGGTTAGAAAACCCAGAGCTGACGCGTGCGGACAAAGACGCTGATTACTCTACGGTTATCGAAATTGACCTGAACGAGATAAAAGAGCCTATCGTTTGTTGCCCGAACGACCCGGACGACG
>NZ_DFTS01000021.1:15127-15321 GCF_002383015.1 Idiomarina sp. UBA4206 | reverse complement strand
ATGACCAACATTGGTCACTTCCGTGCAGCAGGCAAATTGTTAGAGAAAAACTCTGACCCATTAAATACCCGTTTGTGGATTGCCCCACCAACGAAAATGGACAAAACCCAGCTGGAAGCCGAAGGTTATTACGACATTTATGAGCGTAATGGTGTTCGTACTGAAATGCCGGGCTGTTCACTGTGTATGGGTAA
>NZ_DFTS01000021.1:13199-14970 GCF_002383015.1 Idiomarina sp. UBA4206 | reverse complement strand
TGTCTACCTCAACCCGTAACTTCCCGAACCGCTTGGGTGATGGTGCAAACGTTTACCTGACTTCTGCTGAATTAGCAGCTGTCGGTGCTATCGTTGGTCGCCTGCCAACTCCGGAAGAATACCTGGAGTACGCACAGGACATCAATTCGATGGCTGGCGAAGTTTACAAATACCTGAACTTCGACCAGATGGATGCCTTCCGCGACGCAGAAAAAGCGGCCAAGGAAAACATCATCCCAACCATCAACGTGGCTTAATGAGTGCTTAGGTTGCAAGGACTCTTTACGAGGACGCCCGCAAGTACTTCCCTGTAGGGCTTGGGCAGCGCCATCCATGGCGCTGCACACCTCGTTAAGAGTCCTCGCAACCGTTGAACGCACTCATTAGCAACTTATAAAACCGCTTCGGCGGTTTTTTTGTGTCTGATATTCAGTAGCCTGTTGTTCACATCAGGTGAGATATCCTGGCTTGCAGGTGGTCTGTTTATAGTCTATATTTAGACTATTCAGTCGGGAGAGATCTATGCAGATAAAAACCATTAGTTACATTAAGCAAAATGCGGCGTCACTGAATGTCGAAGAGCCTATTGTTGTCACTCAGGGTGGAAATCCGGTATACCGTATTGAGTCAGAAGCCAGCGCTCGACAGAGAGACGAAGCTATCGCGACACTTAAATTGATGAATCTGGCTGAACGGGATATTCGAAATCAGAATCTTCTATCTCTTAGCGAAGCAAGAGAAAGGCTAGAGCGTGAACTCAGTACAAAGAAGTTTGAGCTTTAGTCCTCAGTTATGAACTACGATGTTCATTTTACGGAGCTCAGTTATAAGACTCTGGCTGTTTTAACCCGCTATATGGAATCTTTTCTGGGCCAGGAAGAAGCTATTAGATTAGGTCATCAACTTCTTGATTTCGCCACCAATAAACTCGGCGATAACCCTTTGCAATTCCCCATTTCTCATGAACTTGAGACGTTAGGTATCACTGACTATCGAGTAATGCTAGTAGATAATTATAAGATCTTATTTCGTCTGGATGAGAAAGATAAAACGAGTTACGTCATGGCCTTTCTGCGACAGAAACAGAATACCCAAGAGCTGGTTTACCAGATAACGATTTTGTAGTGAGATCTCTGCGCAATAAAACTGATACGTCATTGTTCTGTGTTGGTCAGCGGTGTGTTCGTAAGTCGATAGGGCAGGTTTTTCACTTGTGAGCGTTATGAGTGTTGAGTACTTCTGTGGCGGAGTGTCGAAGGCCAGGGATCGTACATACTGGGAGAAATAATCGTGAGCGCGTCCAATGGTTATAGGGCCTCATGTGGAGGTGTGCAGCGCCAAGGATGGTTTTAAAGACGGTAGAAATAGACAAATAGAATCCCCGCTATCAGGAAGTGTCTGGCGCCATGGATGGCGCCAGCCAAGCCTTACAAGGACGTACTTGCAGGCGTCTTCCTGATAGCGGGGTTCTGTTCTATTTCTGCTCGGCAATCCAGTCGTTGATGTGTTGCTCGAGTACTTTCAGTGGCACGCTGCCGTTTTCCAGTACTGCATCGTGGAATTCACGAATGTCGAACTTATCACCCAACTGCTGTTCTGCTTCGTTGCGTAAACGCTTAATAGTCAGTTCGCCAAGCTTGTATGAAAGCGCTTGGGCAGGCCAGGTAATGTAACGGTCAATTTCGGTTTTCACGTTATGCAGTGACAACGCGGTGTTGTTGGCCATAAAGTCCATTGCGCGTTCACGACTCCAGCCTTTGGCATGCATACC
>NZ_DFTS01000021.1:9819-13044 GCF_002383015.1 Idiomarina sp. UBA4206 | reverse complement strand
CCGCCACATTTCATAGCTTAAACGTCCAAAGTTGCTGTAAGGGTCTTCATAAAAACCCGCTTCCAGCCCTAAGTACTCAGAATACAGACCCCAGCCTTCACCGAAAGCTGAAATGTAGGTCTGCTGACGGTATTCCGGCAAGTCTTCTAACTCACCCGCAATGGCGTTTTGTAAGTGATGACCCGGTACCGCTTCGTGCAGCGTCAGCGCTTCCATCTGGTAAAGCGGACGGCGGTCCAGCGCGTAGGTATTCACCCAATAAAAACCAGCGCGGTCATCGCGGTTGGTACCTGAATAGCGGCCGGTTGTGTATTTCGGTGCTATCTCAGCCGGAACCGGAGCTATGCCATAAGGTTTACGCGGCAGGGTTTTGAAAAGCTTAGGCAGTTCACCGTCCATTTTCTTCGCTATCCAGGCTGCGTACTGTAGTAACTCTTCTGCTGTTTCCGGATAGAACTGGTCGTCGGTACGTAAAAACTCGACAAACTCGTCAAAGTCGCCGTCAAAACCTGTTGCTTCAATGGCTTCCAGCATTTCACCGCGAATGCGTGCAACTTCCTGCAAGCCAATTTCATGAATTTCGTCAGCGGTCATATCCAGCGTGGTGTAATGCTTAATGCGGTTCTGATAAAAGTCGTCCCCATTGGGTAGCTCGCTGGCACCAATGCTTTCACGTGCACTCGGCAAGTACTCGGTAACCATAAAGGTAAAGTAGTCGTCGTAAGCTGGCATCACCTGGTCATCAATAGCGGTTAATGCATCGCTTTTAAGTTGCTCCCATTGTTCGCTATCAACAAAGCCCGGCTGTTGTGCAAAAGGAGAGAAGTAAACGCTGTCTTTAGCATCCTGCACAATGTAAGCCAGTATACTTTCTTCAAAACCGGCCATAGCGGCTGCAGGCTGGGTGTAACCTTCTTCAATCGCCTTACGCAACCAATGAGTTTGCTGCTCCATGTAACGAGGAATTGAGCGCAGTTTTGCTATGTAATTCTGGTAGTCTTCCGACGATGAAAATGACGTGTATGAAGGCATGAAAGCTAAAGAGCTGTGAAAGCTACCTTCTGCGGTTAATGGCATATAGTGCGCATTAAAGCGGTACTCATCGACCTTGTTCTTTAAGGTGTAGTGAATCATTGCATGGTTTATCTGGTCATCCCGGCTTAGCTCGTTAAGGTTAACGGCGTTCAGCTGTTCAAGCCACTCAGAGCGTTGTTGGTAACGTTGCTCTAAGGCTTCCGGTGACATATCGGTCAGCTCGGTTTCGCTGGACTCATTCAGTCCTTCCCAGATAGTGTCAGCCAACTGATGAAACTCAGCAGCCGGAGTCTGTTGTTGAGCACTGCTACGCTGAGTTTGATTGTCTGCCGTGCTCGCACAGGCAGTCAGTCCAAGCAAACCAAAAATAAGTATCAGATTGCGCATGATTTTTCCTTGCGGTGTCATAACGAATACAGGCATTCTATAATGCCTCGTGCGCTATTTAATGTAAAAGCGAATAGAACGAACACACAAAAATAACAGTTAAACGGGAGAATAGGGTGGATAAAGCTCAGTCAGGAGTCTACGCGGAACCTAATCTGCATGGTCTGACGTTGTTTTGTCATGTCATGAGCGACGACGTTGAAAGTTTACGCCGTAAACTGGCTCGCTTTCCAGCCATTTTACGCGATCTTGACGCCCGCTTCTCAGAAGCCATGTTAACAGGCTTTGTCGGCATAGGCGCCGATTACTGGGACATTCTTTACCCACACAAGAAGCCACTTCACTTGCAGGCTTTCCCCGAACTTTCCGACGGCGACCGGGAAGCACCAAGACACCCTTATGATCTCATCATTCAAATTCGTTGTGACCGCTTCGACGCTAACTACCTTGCCGGGCGCACATTAATTGAATGGTTTGGTTATGACATTGAAGTGGTCGAGCAAATTCGTTCCTTCCGTTATCTCGACGGCCGCGACTTGACCGGTTTTATCGATGCGCCTGACAACCCCAGGGGCATGAGCAAACGTAAGGTGGCATTAGTAGAAGAAAAAGACGATGCCGACTTTGTGGATGGCAGTTATTTGTTCGTACAAAAGTTTCGTCACGACTTACGCCGCTGGGACTACCTGGGCCCGGAAAAACAAGAGCAACTCATGGGGCGTGAAAAAGTCTCAGGCGAACGTTTATCCGAAGCTAAAATTGAAGGCGTTACACATGCAGCCAAAAGTCGTCTAGTGGACGGCAATGAACAACCCATTCCTTTACTGCGGCAGAATATGCCCTGGGGTGACCTGCGCGAACAGGGGCTGCTCGCTATGTATTTTAGTCACACACCGAAAATGGTGGTGCAGTGGCTAAAAAATCGATATTACGCCGACGAACAAGGGGCCTACGATCCGTTACTGGATTATTCGCAAGCGGTATCCAACTGCGGCTTTTTTGTGCCTTCAATGCGTTTTATGGAAGACAACAAAGAAGTAGCGGATCAGGAAGAAGGTAATACCGCCTGACTGGCAAACAACTCCCGGACCTTTTTCAGAGTAAAGTCGATATCAGCAACTTTAAGTGGTGCGATAAAAATAGTGTCATCGCCGGCTATCGTACCAAGCACACCTTCTTTTTTACCGACAGAGTCAAGCAAGCGGGCAATCAACTGAGCCGCCCCCGGGCTGGTGCGAATAATCACCATGACATCATTGTGCTGAATATCCAGTACAAGCTGGCTTAATGGTGCCTTAGTGGAAGGTACCGCTAAGTCGGGCGGTAAGCAGTAGACCATTTCCTGCTTTGCATTGCGGGTACGAACCGCGCCTTGCTTACTCAACATGCGCGAGACTTTAGACTGGCTAATGTTATCAAAGCCCTCGGCTTTCAAGGCATTAACAATTTCTCCCTGTGAGCCATAACGCTCTTCGCGAAGAAGGGTTTTAAAAGCTTCGAGTAACGTGTCTTGCACCATGAGAGAGTTCAATTCCTATACTGGTTACATGCTATAATAACCCCCAGTGTACTGCATATAGATGCGCTATTCGAGTGCTGAATGTGTACCGCGCAAAGTTGTATTTTTAGTGATATTGGAGTACAGTTTTGCGCCAAATTCTGCATTTTTATGCAGTTAAAATTGACTAACAAAAACGGAGTCTGAGATGAAAGTAGCCGTATTAGGTGCGGCCGGTGGTATCGGCCAGGCATTGTCATTACTTCTGAAAACCCAGTTACCAGCAGGTTCAGAATTATCGATGT
>NZ_DFTS01000021.1:8443-9702 GCF_002383015.1 Idiomarina sp. UBA4206 | reverse complement strand
GCGCCAGTAGTTCCAGGTGTAGCGGTTGACTTAAGTCATATCCCTACCGACGTGAAAGTAACAGGCTTCGGTAAAGATGATCTTGCGTCAGCATTAGTTGGCAGCGACATCGTATTAATTCCTGCCGGCGTACCTCGTAAGCCAGGTATGGATCGCTCTGACCTGTTCAACATGAACGCCGGCATCGTTAAAAACTTAGTACAAGGCGTTGCAGACAACTGCCCTGACGCTTGTGTTGGAATCATCACCAACCCGGTAAACACTACAGTACCAATTGCTGCCGAAGTCCTGAAAAAAGCAGGCTGCTACGACAAGCGTAAACTGTTCGGTGTTACTACTCTGGACGTTATCCGTTCAGAAGCATTCGTTGGCGAGCTACGTGGTCTGAACCCTGAAAACGTAAACGTGCCAGTTATTGGTGGCCACAGCGGCACAACCATTCTGCCATTGCTGTCTCAGGTTGAAGGCGTTGAGTTTACTGAGCAAGAAATCAAAGACTTAACTCACCGTATCCAGAACGCAGGTACTGAAGTCGTTGAAGCAAAAGCCGGCGGCGGTTCAGCAACCCTTTCTATGGGTCAGGCAGCAGCACGCTTTGCATTGTCATTGCTGAAAGGCCTGCAAGGTCAGGACACTATTGAGTGCACTTACGTAGAAGGCCCAGGCGACAACGCTAAGTTCTTCGCACAGCCAGTACGCTTAGGCAAAAATGGCGCCGAAGAAATTCTGTCTTACGGCAAGCTTAGTGCCTTCGAACAAAAATGCATGGACGAAATGCTCGACGGCCTGAAAGGCGATATCCAAAAAGGCATCGACTTCGCCAGCTAAGCTTTCAGTAATCCGCTCTTGAAAATATTGGGGCAGGCCAGCATTGGCTGGCCATTGCAGGAAATCTTCCGAAAGACGCCAGCAAGTACATCCCTGTAAGGCTTGGGCAGCGCCATCCTTGGCGCTGCACACTTTCTCCAGATAACCCGCAATGGCGTATCGCCAATACTGATCTTCCCCAATATTTTTCCAGCTAGATGTACGCTCAAATGTTCCAATTGATACACAGTGTTAGCTTTTTAATTATCAGGCTAGAAGATGGTTAAAAGGGGCAGGCTGTTGGATTGTGAGCGTTACGAGTGTTGAAGGTTTCTATGGCGGAGTGTCGAAGGCCATAGATGCTTATTGGAAATGCCTAAAGCGGGAAGGGTTCTGTTTCGGAGGTGTGTAGCGCCATGGATGGCGCTACCCAAGCCCTACAGGGAAGTACT
>NZ_DFTS01000021.1:7950-8395 GCF_002383015.1 Idiomarina sp. UBA4206 | reverse complement strand
GGGAAGTACTTGCGGGCGTCCTCCGAAACAGAACCCGCTCCCCCAAGGCATTTCCTTTCTCCAAGCCTGCTACGCCACCCGGTCGACTGCCAGGTGGGTTAGGGTGAGCAGGGCTTGTTTGTAGTCGGAGTCCGGGAGATCGCTTAATGACTGGCGCGCTTGTTCGGCGGCTTCTAAAGCTTTATCGCGGGTGTATTGCAAAGCTCCCGTTCGTTCCATAGCCGTAAGCACGGTTTGTAAGTGCTCACGCCCGTCGCCTTGTTCAATGGCTTCGCGAATAAGCTTTTGTTCTACTTCGTTGCCGTGCCACATGGCGTATAACAACGGCAGTGTGGGCTTACCTTCCGCTAAGTCATCACCGGCATTTTTGCCCATCGATTCGCTGTCGGCGGTGTAATCCAGTAAATCGTCAACCAACTGAAACGCAGTACCCAAATAACGACCG
>NZ_DFTS01000021.1:7462-7819 GCF_002383015.1 Idiomarina sp. UBA4206 | reverse complement strand
GGCCAGTTGCTGCGTTACTTTTTCGTCTTGTGCCGTTAATACGCCGGCCAGCTCAGTTGCGGCTTCAAACAGCTTAGCGGTTTTTCCGTAAATGACATTGAAGTAGCTGGCTTCTGAGGTATCCGGGTCGTTACAGTTCATTAACTGCAGTACTTCACCTTCAGAAATAACGTTGGTGGCATCCGCTAAAATCCGCAGAATCCGCAGTGAGTCTAAATCGACCATTAGCTGAAAAGCGCGGGTATAAAGGAAGTCACCCACCAGCACGCTGGCTTCATTACCGAATACTGCATTAGCGGTTTTACGTCCACGGCGAAGCTCCGACTCGTCGACGACATCGTCGTGCAGCAGGGTCGC
>NZ_DFTS01000021.1:3020-7352 GCF_002383015.1 Idiomarina sp. UBA4206 | reverse complement strand
ACATCGTCGTGCAGCAGGGTCGCGGTATGAATAAACTCGATAATTGTCGCTAGTTTGCGGTGGTCGTTACCTTCATAACCCAGGGCTCGGCAAGCTAATATGGCAAGCAGTGGGCGTAAGCGTTTACCACCACTGTTGACAATATAGAGGCCTAACTGGTTAATTAAGGCAACATCCGATTGAAGTTGTTCACCTATTAAAGCATTTACGCCAAGCATATCGTCTTTGGCTAATGCGTTAATGGACTGCATATCCATCATAGATATCTGTTTATTTACAAAATTTAACGGAAAAGGGATGGTACACTATTTAAGGCGGCGCGGAAACTCAAAGCGCGGCAGATGGCGTAGCCTTTAAGTTCAAATAAAGGGTTGCGATCGCTGGCGGGATTACGTACAATTCGCGCCCTGATTTGAATTTGGATGCCCAATAGGGTTGTGGAGAATAATATGTACGCAGTATTCCAAAGTGGCGGTAAGCAGCACCGTGTGTCTGAAGGCCAAATCGTCCGCCTGGAAAAACTGGAAGCAGCTACCGGTGATGTAGTTGAATTCGACCAGGTTTTGATGGTTTCTGACGGCAACGATGTAAACATCGGTGCTCCGTTCGTATCCGGTGGTAAAGTGAAAGCGGAAGTGATTGATCACGGTCGTGGCGATAAAATTAAAATCGTTAAGTTCCGTCGTCGTAAGCACTCTCGTCGTCAACAAGGCCATCGTCAGTGGTTCACGGAAGTGAAAATCACTGGTATCAACAGCTAATTAAGGAGTAACGACATGGCACATAAAAAGGCTGGTGGTTCTACTAAAAACGGTCGCGACTCAGAGAGTAAACGTCTCGGTGTTAAGCGCTTCGGTGGTGAGTCTGTATTAGCAGGCAACATCCTGGTTCGTCAACGTGGTACTAAGTTCCACGCGGGAGCGAACGTAGGTATTGGTAAAGACCATACATTGTTTGCAACCTCAGAAGGCAAAGTGTCTTTTGAAGTGAAGGGCAGCAAAAACCGTAAATTTGTGAGCGTTATTACTGACTAATAACGTGAACATAAACTGAAAAGTTTCGGTTCTGAAAGCCCTGCCTTACGGCGGGGCTTTTTCATATGTGCTAGAATTTTGCACAGTATTCTCTAAGTGATAAGTAGCAAATTGCGATGAAATTCGTTGATGAAGTAGAAGTCCGCGTAGATGCGGGTGACGGCGGTAATGGTTGTATCAGTTTCCGTCGCGAGAAGTACATTCCCAAAGGTGGTCCCGACGGTGGTGACGGCGGCGATGGTGGCGATGTCTACCTGCAAGCCGATGAAAACCTGAATACCCTTATCGACTATCGTTTTGAGCGCTTCCATAAAGCGGAGCGCGGGCAAAATGGTATGGGTAAAAACTGTACGGGTAAACGCGGTAGCGATATTGTGCTGCCGGTTCCTCCGGGTACTCGCGCTACCGACGTCGACACCGGCGAAGTTCTTGGCGATTTGACGCAACATGGTCAGCGGTTAATGGTCGCCAAAGGCGGCTTCCATGGTTTAGGTAATACACGTTTTAAAAGCAGTGTGAACCGTGCTCCTCGGCAGAAAACCGATGGTACTCCGGGTGAAGTGCGCTCATTAAAACTTGAACTCATGTTGCTGGCCGACGTGGGCTTACTGGGTATGCCAAACGCCGGTAAATCGACCTTTATTCGTTCGGTTTCAGCGGCGCGTCCTAAAGTAGCGGACTACCCCTTTACCACGTTAATACCTAATTTGGGGGTTGTGCGTCCGGCACCACATCAAAGTTTCGTTATTGCCGATATCCCGGGTCTTATCGAAGGTGCCGCTGAAGGCGCTGGCCTGGGTATTCGCTTCCTGAAACATCTGGAGCGTTGTCGTTTACTGCTGCATTTGGTGGACTTAGCACCTTTTGATGAGACCGACCCTGCAGAACAGGCACGTATCATCATCAATGAACTGGAAAAATACAGTCCTAAACTGGCAGAAAAACCGCGTTGGCTGGTCATCAATAAAGTCGACTTACTGCTGGACGAAGAAGTTCAGGAAAAAGTTGATGAGCTGGTTAAAGCGCTGGACTGGGACGGCCCGGTATTCCAAATTGCGGCGTTAGAAGGACGCGGCAGTGATGCTCTTTGTCGTGAGGTTATCTCGTACCTTGAGACCTTACCTGCACCTAGCACGGAACAACAGGAAGAAGCCGATCCAGTTGAGTTTATGTGGGATACCTACCACGAAGAAGTGCTGGAAGAAGAGCAGGATGACGAAGACGACGACGATGATGACGATCACGACGTCGAAGTGATTTATCAGAAGTAGCCTGACATTTATGTCAGGTGGGATATTGTTTCCTGGCGTAAACGTCAGGCTACGTATTAAGGGTATCGCCGAATGAAAATCTCACTTGTGGTTGCAATGGCAGATAACCGGGTTATCGGCAAAGACAATAAAATGCCATGGCATCTTCCGGATGAGTTGCAGTATTTCAAAAAAATTACTTTGGGTAAGCCAATTGTTATGGGTCGACGAACCTTTGAATCAATTGGCCGACCTTTACCCGGGCGCAAAAATATCGTTCTAAGCCGTCGAACGGATCGTTCGGAAAATCAGGACAGTCAGGTCATCTGGGTATCTGGTGTGCAACAAGCTATTGCGGCTGCAGGCCCGGTCGATGAACTTATGGTCATTGGTGGAGGAAAAATTTATGAAAAATTTTTACCGCTCGCAGACCGCCTATATGTTACTAAAATAGATCTAAATGTTGAGGGCGATACCTATTTTCCCGACTATCTCCAAGTCGCTGATTGGCAAGAGGTAGAGCGGCAAAACTTTGCCGCCGACGAGCGTAATTCACATAACTTCAGTACCCTTATTTTCGACAGGAAACGTTAATAAGAAGTTATAAATTCAGTAACTTACAACAATTTTAGGCCATTGCAGCAAGCTTGAGTTCGTAGTATCATCCCTGATGAATTTTTGAACAATCTTGTGATGGGGTTTTACATGAAAGCGATTGTATTAGGCACCTTGATGGCTGCTGTTGCAGCGACAGGCGCAACATTCTCAAAAAGCGCAGAAGCAAATGAATTAGCTTTGAGCTTGTGCACATACGTACAAGGTGACGACACCATGCGTATGCGTAAGAAACTGCGTGACTCTCGTGTCCGTGTACGTGATATCTACAGCGGCATCCAGTGTAATGGACAAAGCTTACTGCAATTCGCAATGGCGAACGGCTCACAAGAAATTGGTAGCTTCATCGTTGGTCGTCTGTCAGTAGATGAACTGCAAAGCTCAGGCGACTACGAGTGGGCTCAGTCTAACGGTCATGGCGACACTGCCATCGCTCAGGCAATTAAAGAACGCGCTGGCTTTTAATTAAAAGACTTATTGCGTATTTCAAGAGCCCGCAAACGCTGTTTGCGGGCTTTTTTACATCTTCTAACAATTCAATCAGTAACTTACCTTGTAATTCTTCCCCGTTCTCTACGACAATAGATCCGTTACGCAAACAAACGGAATCGTTATGAAACAATGGATGGCACGAGCTTTGCCGGTACTGTTATTGGGGTTAGCTCCGCTGAGCAGTTTGGCACAGACAAAAACAACCGAAGCTGCAAGCTGTTATCTTCCCGGCGTGCAGGAACAATTGCATTGTGGAACGGTGTCAGTTCCGGAAAATTATGACCAGCCTGAAGGCAAGCATATCGGCATTTATTACGCCGTACTGCCGGCAGTTCAGGAAGGCGCCAAGGCTGATCCAATGCTTATTCTCGCAGGCGGGCCCGGGCAGGCGGCGACAGAGCTTGCGCCAATGATAGCGCGAATGTTTGAGGGAGTGCGCCAGAAGCGGGATATTCTCTTAATCGATCAACGCGGCACAGGAAAAAGTCATCCGTTGAAATGCGATATCGAGCGGCCAGATGAACTCATTCGCGCTGACGATGAGCAAGACCTTGCAGAGTTGAGCCGTGAATGCCTGAAGCAATACCCTAATACTGATACAACCCAATATCACACCGTTAATGCGGTAAAAGACTTCGAACGGGTACGTGAACACTTAGGAATTGAGCAGCTGAATTTGTATGGCGGATCGTACGGCACCCGGGTAGGGCTGACTTATTTGCGTGAAGCTCCAGGCTCAGTTCGTACCGCTACTTTAGACGCAATTGCACCACCTCAGGTTGTTATTGGTCCTTTTGGTCAACATGGTGCTGACGCATTTGACGCCATGTTAGAAGACTGCACAGAACAAACTGCGTGCCGTGAGAAATTTCCAAAGCTTGAACAAGAATATTATGAGGTGATGGCTGAACTCGAAGCTCAGAATATCTTATTGGAAATGG
>NZ_DFTS01000021.1:288-2938 GCF_002383015.1 Idiomarina sp. UBA4206 | reverse complement strand
ACGTGATCCTTTGTCCTTCGAGCCTCTCGAAATTAAACTGACACCAGGGCGTTTCAGCTCCATTATGCGAGTGGCTTTATACCACCCGAACACTCGTCAGCTTTTACCTTATGCTATCCATTCTGCTGCGGCAGGAGACTACCATGCCATTCTTGGACTCATGGGCGGCACCATGTCTCAAAGCAGTATCTATTTGGGGTTGATGTTGTCGGTCGTCTGTTCTGAAGACCTACCACGAGCCACGCCAGAATTGCTTGAGCAAGACGGCGACAATCAATTTATTGGCAGTCGCACCGGCGACGCCTTTGTTGATATGTGTGCGGGTTGGCGCTCATCGAGTGTACCTGGTTACTGGTCTGATCCTGTCGTTAGCGACAAACCGGTATTGTTATTATCCGGTGAGTTAGATCCGGTAACACCGCCTGAATGGGGAGAGATTGCACACCGGACTTTGCCCAACAGTAAGCACTTAGTTGCGCCAAACGCAGGCCATACCATTGCCAGCCATACATGTGCGAATCAACTTGTTGCGGATTTTATTGAGCAGGGCTCAATCGAAAATATAGATGGCAGTTGCTTAACTAAGCAGAGTCTTAAGCCTTTCGTACTGAACCAAAATGCAGCGGGGCTATAAGGGATGATAAACGTAGATGCACTAACAAAAACATTTAAAAATGTGCAAGCGCTGGATTCGCTCTCGTTTCAGGCAAAAGACGGTGAAATTACCGGGCTCCTTGGCCCTAATGGCGCCGGTAAAACCACTTGTTTGCGTATTATTTACGGATTACTGCAGGCCGATACCGGTAAAGCTGAAATTGAAGGTGTCGATGCGAATCAGAACCCCATTGATGCCCGCCGTAATCTGGGCATATTTCCCGACAAATTCGGTCTTTACGAGCGTTTGACGGTACGTGAGCAAGTGGCTTACTTCGCAGGACTTCACGGTCTTACCGGTAGCAAGCAAAAGCAAGCTGTCGAACAAGTGATAGAAAAGCTCGACATCAAAGAGTTGGCCGACAGACGTACAGCCGGTTTTTCGCAAGGCCAGAGAATGAAAGTAGCGTTGGCACAGGCACTGGTGCATAGCCCTAAGCACTTGATTCTTGATGAGCCCAGCCGCGGACTGGACGTAATGAGTACCCGTATTTTACGAGACGTGCTGCGCGAGCAGCGTGCGCAGGGTACCTGCATTCTGTTTTCCAGCCACGTAATGCAGGAAGTTGCAGCACTTTGTGACCGGGTGGTGGTTATGGCAAACGGCAAAGTTGCCGCAGAAGGAACCCCACAAGAGCTGTGCGACATGACAGGTGAGCCACAACTGGAAGATGCCTTTGTGAAGATAATTGGTACTGACGAGGGGATAGCAGCCTGATGAGTGCATTAACCTCTGTATGGAAAAAAGAGTTTCGTGATGCAATTCGAGACAAGCGCTCCGTTCTGGCCGCTATGTCTTATGCTTTTTTCGGACCACTGTTAATGGCCGTTGCATTCTTTTTTCTGATTACGCAACTGACCGATAAAGCCGACATTGAAATCACCATTGAAGGCGAAGAAAACGCACCTCAGCTGGTTGATTTTCTTAACGAACGAGGCGTCGTCCAGAAGCAGGGTGAATGGGCAAAAACCGAAACGCCTATAGTCCTTACTTTGCCTGAAAACTGGCAGGAAAGCGTTCGTAAAGCAGAACCGGTAGAAGTGACTTTACGGGCAGACTGGTCCGCACAAAAGCAGCAAACCGATATTAAACGAGTAGAGCAGGCAGTGCAGGCTTATTCAAGCCAAATAGCCGCATACCGTTTAACACTGCGCGGCGTCGACCCACGCGTGATTCAGCCGGTACAACTGCAGAAACAGGACCTGGCAACCCGTGGCTCAAAGGCGGCTCTGATCATGGGCAGTGTGCTGGTCTTTATTATTCTGTCCGTGTTCTGGTCCGGCATGAACGTCGCCATAGACATTAGTGCAGGTGAACGCGAGCGTAACTCACTGGAGTTTCTGCTGAGTCAGCCACTAAGTACCTGGGATATCGTGACCGGTAAAGCACTGACTGCAACAACCTTCTCATTGTTCGGGGCAATACTGTCACTGGTACTTATTCCCATTATTTTTGCCTACGTGCCATTGCATGAAATTGGCATGAACGTGAACTTCAGTGTCGGTATGATGGCGTTGATGTTCATACTGCTGGTGCCGTTAGCTCTCTTTGCTACCGCCTTGCAGTTGTTCGTGTCCTTCCGGGCGAAGAACTTCAAAGAAGCACAAACCTACATCAGCTTCTTGTTGATCATTCCAATGGCAGCTTCTTTTGGTGTGGAATTCGCACGCCTTAAAAACCCAATCCTGTACTATCTCCCGCTAACCGGTCAGCATCAGGCATTTCTGTCACTGATACGCGGCGAAAACGTAAACGTCATGGGAACGGTCATCAGCGCAATTGCCACCCTGGCAGCCGCATTGCTGCTCATGAAATACATAGCCCGAATGCTCAAAAGCGAAAAAATCGTCTTCGGCCTGTAGCTCCAGGGCAGGCTACTCACTTGCTTCGCTTGAGCATTGGAGAGCGCTGAGGTTACAAGGGCTATTGTGGAGGACGCCCGTAAATACATCCCTGTAGGGCTTGGGCAGCGCCATCCATGGCGCTGCACACCTC
>NZ_DFTS01000021.1:0-148 GCF_002383015.1 Idiomarina sp. UBA4206 | reverse complement strand
GCTGCACACCTCCACAATAGCCCTGTGTAACCGTTGGGCGCGCTCGCTATCTTCCGCTTCAGATAAGAAGCGACTTAAGCCTTTATGAGAGAGTCTAAAGGGGCAGGTTGTTCACTTGTGAGCGCTACGAGTGTTGAAGGCTTCTGTG
>NZ_DFTS01000049.1:11394-11603 GCF_002383015.1 Idiomarina sp. UBA4206 | reverse complement strand
CCTATTTGAAGCCGTCGAATACATCCTGACAAGCCATAAGGTGGCTCACCACCTGGTTCATCTGAACCGGGTGAATGAGACTAAACCTTCAGGCGCGGTTTGCACTGATTGGGAAGCTACATTCTGCCCAATTCAAGCAGCCACTGTTGGCGTTATTGCTGAGGGCGAGTAAGATAGTTCCTCATGTAGGGTGGGCTTCGGCCTGGTAC
>NZ_DFTS01000049.1:3296-11215 GCF_002383015.1 Idiomarina sp. UBA4206 | reverse complement strand
CAGGGGTTGGAGATAGATATGACTACAGTTACTTTCATGGGCATAGATTGCGAGATTGATAAGCGTGCTTATCCTCACAATAAGCAACCTGCTTTGCAGTTGTTCGCCGCTGATAGCCCTGGTAATCGTGAAATGGGTATCCATCACGGTGCGCCAGTTCTGACCGCTACAGCCTGCCTGCCAGATTTCCCTTTTCAAGAGGGAGAGACGGCAATTAAAGACTATAGCGAAAATGAGGGAATACTTGATGTTTTGGTTCAAGCCAAAATCATTGAGTTAACCGGCAAATCGGCACGAAGCGGATTCTGTAACTTGCCTGTAGTGAAGTTACTCGTTTAGTGGGGTGGGCTTCGGCCTGGTACTCACTGCAATCGCGCAATTTTGCGCAAGGCGCACCTCGGCCTATTCAGGGGTTGGATGAAGCTATGCAAAACGCAGTAAAGAAGCCTGTAGATGTTCTGAAATTCAAACTTGGTGCTGTCGTTATGACTCGCGGTGTTTCTGAGTTGATGAAGGAGCATGGTCTTGAACCCATTCAATATCTTCGTCGTCATGCTCATGGCGATTGGGGTGATCTGGATGACCAGGACAAGGCAACAAATGAAGAGGCGGTTATTCACGGAGGCCGTATCTTCTCAGCCTACAACCTTTCGGATATGCCGGAATCAAGGTTATGGGTTATCACTGAAGCAGATCGGAGCGTGACTACGTTTCTTCTGCCAAGTGAGTATTAAGGTTAGCGTCCCGTAGTGGAATTTAACCTTCAAAAAAGCCACCTTCGGGTGGCTTTTTTATTTCTTTTGCTTTGTCAATTACCCCTGTTGTGATTTGTCAAAATGGGGTATATTCAGGCGGTTTGGCAGGAGGGTTCAATGGCTATAACCATTCGATTTAGCGGGATTCCCGAAGACCTAATCTTTGAAGTTGGTTCCCGGACAGAGTATGCAAATGCTGTTTATGAAGCCTGGAAATACGCCAGGGTAGGGGTGCAGGCGATGACATGCCTTGTTGAGTGCCCTGAAAATCTACCGCAGGAGTGGGCTACCGTGCCAGATATGGCGGTGCCGCCGTACTGGGGCAACCTGGTAGAGCTGTATCGTCAGTGGCCGCAGGTGGTTGAGTGCGCGAAACGTCTTGAGGATCTTTCAGCAATCGTGGAGGAAAGCAGGTTCATCGAAGGTATCATTGATCTGCCTGAAGACGGATTACCGATCAGGCAAGGTGTGGTAGTACCATTTATTCGGGCCATCAAATAAAGTATATTTGATTTATCAAAAGTGCTTGCTTTGATTTATCAAAAGGCCTATACTGCAATCATCATACAGCGCACCTCGGCAAGGTCAGGGGTTGTTGGTAATCCAACTGCTGTGTGGGGTCGCTAATCAACATTGAGGACTTTCACAAATGGCAAAAATTGCAGCGGTATCAAATCAGAAGGGTGGTGTCGGTAAAACAACCGTAACAATCAACCTCGGAAAAAACCTGGCTTCTATGGGTAAGCGGGTTTTGCTTATCGACAATGACCCGCAGGGAAACCTGACGATGGCTATTTTCGGTGATGAACTCCCTTCTGAAGTGGTTGAGTGGGATGGTGCGGGGGCTTCGTCTCCAGGGGGTTCAAATGGCTACAACCTGTATCTGGAAGGTGTTGGCGTGGAGCCAGTGGCGGCCAGCGATAACCTCCATGTTATCGGGGCCAGCAAGCATTTGTCAGAGATTTCCACGAAACCGTTTGAAGTTATTTTCGACTTCAAAGAGAAGATTGATGCACTTCGACAACGGTATGACTACATCCTGATTGACTGCCTGCCTTCGTTCGGCACGTTGCAGACTGCCGCACACATGACGGCAGATTACCTGGTGATTCCGACTCACCTGGACGACTTTAGTGTTGCGGGTATTGATGAACAGATGAAGACGGCCAACAACACTAAGCGCCGTTTGAATCCGGGGTTGTCCTTGTTAGGTATTCTGGTAAACGAGGTCAGCAGTCAGCGGGTTTTGGTAGAAGAACATTTTTATGATCGTCTGGCTAATCAGTATGGTGATTACCTTTTCAAAACAAAGATCACCAAGTCAGCGAAGGTAAAAGAGTCTCACGCTATGCGTAAGTCGATTTCTGAGTACAAGCAGAATTCCGATCAGGCCCGTCAGTACATGGAATTCACGAAAGAGTTTATTGATCGCATCGAGGTTGGTAATGAGCAATAAATTTTCTCAGCAGGTCAATAAAGCGAAGAGCCAAAAGCCGAAGGTCGATATAACTGACCTGTTAGCCGATTCTGGTTCCGATGAATTGATTGGTCGTGCGAAGGCTGATGGCCGTTATTTGTCGCTTCCTGCTGATGCTTTCGTGCCTGACCCGAATCAGCCAAGAAAGACGTTCGATCAGGAGCGCATTGATGAGTTGCGGGTGAGCATTGAAAGCAATGGTCAGTTGCAGCCTATTTTGGTTGGGGATCGCTTGCCTGATGGCAAGTATCCAATCATCGCAGGGGAACGGCGGTGGCGAGCCATTGGGGAATCTGAAACAGTCGCTGAGGTTCAGGCGATTATCCGTAGTGGTGACGTCGATGAGCTTCATTTACTGCTGATGCAGATTGATGAGAACAATCAACGCGAACAGATCCCGGCTGTTGAAAACGCAATGGCTATGAAGCGGGTTGTCGATATTTGTAAGGCCGAAGGCAACGATCAGGCTTATGCAGCAAAGTTGTTGAACGTAAGCGCTGGGCAGCTTTCAAAACACCTGGCTTTGTTGGAAGCGCCGACAGTTGTAACTGGCCTGTCGGTACATGGTGAAACTCAAGATGTTGAGGTGCTTTATAACCTGGCGAAAGCTGCGGAAAGCAAACCTGAAGAGGTGGCCGAGTTGATTGACCAGTGGCGCAGTGGTGAGCTGGATACAAATTTGAGAAAGGCCAGCAAAGAATTGGCAGGTGAAGCGAAACAGGCTAAGAAAGAAGGGAAGGCCCAGGCAGGCAAAGGTACTGATTCAAGCGAAAAGGGCGGTAAAAGCGCTAAGGCTGAAGACGTACCGCCTAAACCTAAAAAAGCCTCTGCGGTGCGGCTGGGTCTGGATAACGATGAATTCATGCTGACAGTGGAGATTGGTAACAAGAAGCTGAGCTTCCGAGTGGAAGCTGATGCGGTTGTCTCGCTGAAAGGCGATATTGATAAGAATTGGAGCGAATAATGTCAGAGCAAAAAGCAACTTATGGTGAAGAACAATCTGATAGCGGTGTTAACCTGGGTAAATGCTGGGCAGCGTTGCGGGAAGAAAATGTTGTCGGCGTTATCTCAATGCGGGTTCCTAATGATGTGGATTTTGATGCGTACCGCAAGAAAGCGACTGAATGCCTGGAAATGTTAGGCCAGGTAAAGTCCGGTGAAATGGTTGAGCGTGATGGTGAGCGCTACTTCGTTCAGCGTCAGACGCACGCAAATCGCAGCAAGAAACCGCGTACAACAAAGGAATATCTGATTTATCAGCCTCGCAATGTATAAAGATTACGAGCCAATAGAGCAGCGCCTGGTAAAGGCAATGCTGATGAATGCAGCACAACCGGAAATCGTTCTTGCTGGGACGCCTTCAGGTTTTGAGGTGTTTGTTAAGCAGGGTAAGCAGGTGTTCAAACTCTACACTCAGCGGAAGTCCCCCAGGATCTTCCGGTCGCCTAATACTGCGATCAACTTCCTGGCTGAATTGGGTGCTGAGCGTATTGTGATTGATGGTTTGGGTAACTGGAAGCCCGACACGTATGTGAATCAAAGCAGCCGACCAAAAAAGGCGACTGCGAAAAAAAAGCAACCTAAGTAGGAGTATGACCAAGCATGAGCGATATGAATCAGCCCCCAATTGATGCCTATGATGACTTCCCTGAAGTTGGTGGGCATCCTCAAATGGGTGAACAACAGCAGAAGAAAGATGATCGGAAGGGTTTTCAGAATCCTTTGTTTCCGAACGACTCAGTGACCACCTGTAGCGGTTTTGTCAATGAGATCCGTAGCCACGACAAAAATGGCGATACGCTGTTTTTTGTTCGTGCAGGTTTAATCCAGGGGTCACGTAAAAATGAGCGTGGTGACTGGGAAGGTGATATTACGAATTGTGATTTATTGGTTGGTTCGACACTGAAGAAATGGGCCGAGTCAATGAAGCAGTTCAAAGATCCGTTTGCGGGTATCCGCGTGACTTTCGTAATTCGTAACCTGAAATTTATGCCGGGTATTTATGAAGGTAAGCCGGTGCTCAACAGTCGCGGAGTTCTGGAAGCTATTACCATTGGTCATCTTGACCAATAGCGGTGGACAGCTCTTTGAGGCGTATGGGTTTGGTGTGGATGGCCTTCGGACGTATGGACAGGCTGATGGACAACCGTGGACGGACTGGCCGACCACAGGTTGACCACAGCCATGACCATACTGCCATCCAACAGCAAGCCCACACTCTGACCACCGGAAAGCAGTAACAACAACAGGTAACAAATAGTTGAGGTTTATATGTTTAAAGTATTGTTTTTTTTAGGCCTGTTTGTCGCCGTTATGGTTTATCGGATGGTGGTCATCTACCGCAATCAAGGCGATACAATGCCGAAGTTTAAAGCGAATTTCGATGATGAAAATGTTATCAACGATCCCGGTATGTTTTGGCATCCACTAAACAATTATCGGGATTAACACGTAGGACGGTTTGTTGTGGTGCCGTCAGTTATTTTATTTTTTCGTAAGGGATATTCATGAAAAAAACATTGCTTTCATTTTTTGTAGCGGCGGCACTGGTTGGTTGTGGTAGCGGGGGCGGTGGTTCTGATTCTGCTTCAGCAGGTACTGGCTCTGGCACTGTGCCTGATAATGGAGCGCAGCCGGGGGGCGGTAATACGCCGGTTTACCAGGCGCGTGAATGGACTGTCGGATTCCAGATAAGCAATCCTAACCGTGAGGCGTTCAACCCTTCAGTTAAAGCCTTGGGTGATGGGACTGTTTTTGCAGCTTGGGTAGAGGCTGCTACTGAGGAACAGCCTGCGGCTGTATTCGCTTCTGTGCTTCGTGCAGATCTGACTGATGCTGAACGGGCGCGTGGCGCACTTCAGATCACTCAGCTTGATGATGGTAATGAAACCGTGATGGCTAACACTCGTTGGAATTTTACCGGGGAGGTAGAGCGTTTTGTACCGTCACCGAAATTAGCTGTTTCTCATGATGGCGTTGGCCATGTTGCATGGCTTCAGAATGATGGTGTAAGAACGTCTGTTTATGTGTCTGATTATGTTCCCCAGGGTGGAGCCTGGTCAGCTGCTGTTTCTGTTGAATCAACAGATGAGCCATGTAGTGAAATCAAATTGCAAACCCTCGCTAATGGCGATGCAGTGTTGCTCTGGAAGCAGGCTGGGGATGACAGTGTGGCATTGAAGGGGGTTGCTTATTACGCCAATACCGGCAGCTGGGGAACCGTTTTTGATGTTGCCAGTGATGTGAAGACGGATACTGATGTTGGCCTTTGGGAGAAAGATGGTGATGTTGGCGTAGCTTACCTGGTATCGGTGGATGCAGAAAATGACCGCTTGATGGTTGCGGATCTGGATTTATCTGCATTAACCATTAGTGCAAAGGAAATTGATTCCGATGGCCTGAAGGGTAGTGTGGTTGGCACCCAGTTTGAAAGCAACGATGTGGTGATGTGGGCCGAGATTGACGAATTTGGCTACTACTCTATTGCTGGTTCAGTTAATGTCGGAACCCAGTGGCAAGCAATGCCACAGGTAGAAGACCGTCCTTATGATGTTGGGCATCTTGCACTTACCTCTATTGATGACGAACTTCACGTTATTTGGCGGCATAAAGATCAATCTTCAGTGGCCGTTTTCCATGACCTGAATACGGTGACATATACCAGTGCCGGTATAAGTGATGTTCAAACGCTTTTCGATTCCGGGGCGGCAAATCCTGTCCTGGTGAATGGTGGGGATGGAAAACTTTATGCCCAATGGTTTACCAGTCATACCAAATATTCCGAATATGTTCCTGGTGATGGGTGGAAGTCTGTGACTCAGCCTTTTTGCATGGCAAGCAACGTGATAAGCGGATCTTGTTTCAATAGTGGGTCTGAGCATTCTATTGATGTGAACGGTCAGTATGGTGTTTCTGCCTGGCTCGAAAGTGTTGATGATATTCGCAGCGTAGTCGTTTCGCTGAGCGAGTAGCGGTAAAGGATTACCGCTCGCCATAGGCCCAGCGGTAGCGACACCTGCCTAGTGGTGTGACTTGTCGGGGAGAGTACCGGCCTCGATTACGAAAGAAGGAGTAGGTCATGTTCTATGGGTTTGTTAAGAGTCAGTGGGAAGCAGGAAAAGTATCAGTTGCTTTGCCTGCTGTAGGTTTTCCAGGAAAACCGTCATTGCACGGTGCCGGTTTTAAAGTGAGTTCAGCAATCGCATTTCTTTCTGATAAAGAGAAGGCAGATATAGTGGAGCTGGCAAAAAAGGATGCAAGGGGGAAATGTGAAGCGTGATTTTAATGGGTTGCTTAATCTGCTGTTAGCGAGCAGTAAACAAACCCACAGGAGGGGTTAAAAATGGGTGAATGGTCTGAATACTTCGAGGATTTTCCTGAAGAGAATCCTGGCAATTATGTCGGTGGAAAGTTCGACCCAGAAGGAGCCAAAAGAGTTCGGGAGTCAGAGGGGAAGCGTTCAGCAGCTAGCGCAGAAATCACGCAGATGCTCGCTAATGCTTGGAAGGCAGAGAAAGAACGGTCTTTTGTTCAGGTTGATGAATGTCCGCAGTGTGGGTTGGAGGCGCTGAATATCTACAAAATCAAGGACACCTTCTATCTGTGCGAGTGTCAGGATTGCGGTATTTATGGCCAAGGTGGTAGTCACTCCGAGGCTTTAAAATCCGCTGAGGATGCTCTGGGCGATGGCCTAGATTGGAGAGATAACCCGGTGCCATTGAGTTGGCTTTGATGGTGGTTATCTGGTGATGGAAATTTTCATGTTATTGGCAGCTCTTGCTGTAGCGGCCATTTTTTTTCTAGTGTTTAACCTGGCAAATTCTGGACGTTCAGATGATTACCCATACGAACGGGCTGGGCCGCTTCTTACTGCGGCTGAGCATAACTTTTACAGCGTTCTTAAACGTGTGGTACCGAGTGGATACCTGGTTACGTTTAAGGTTCGGATCGGCGATGTGTTGAAGGTCAGGAAAGGTCTCGATAAGAAAAGAGCGTTTGCTATGCGGGGCAAGGTGCAGCAGAAGCACTTTGATTTTGTGATATGCCGGAAGGAAGACATGAATGTAGCTTGCTGCATTGAGTTGAACGATGCCTCACATAACAAGCGCGACAGAGCAAAACGGGATGCCTTCGTAAGGGCCGCGTGTAACGCAGCAGGTGTCACCTTATTGGAGGTGAAAAACCGCCGTAGCTATGTTGTCGATGATATACGGGCAATGATAGAAACGGCTGTCCAGGGGAAGCCTGTAGTTGTGCCTGAGCCGGTTGATATACCAGAGAAAGAAAGCCCTACACCAGTTGAGGTCGCAAAAATTTCATCTTCAAAACTCGCCAAAAAATACGGCTGTTCGACAGATGAGTTCATGCAGAAACTGGTAGAGTCAATGTACCTTAAAAAAATTGATGGTGATTACCAGTTGACGGACTTTGGGGTAAATATGGGGGGGGAAGAAAAGAATCATCCTCGCTTTGGTAAGTTCTTCACCTGGCCAGAGGATTTGCCTCTGTCATCCGTCGAGTAGGCTTAATACTCACTCAGCTCACTCCCAAGCAGCCCTTTGGTCTGCCGGTTCAATCGCGCTGGTCTAATGTGGGAACCTAGCCAAAACCACATCCCAGCGCAAGGGCCGCTTCGCTGTAACCCCTTGCACTGATCTGTGCCCTGGCTGGCCGGTTGCCACGACCGA
>NZ_DFTS01000049.1:2799-2991 GCF_002383015.1 Idiomarina sp. UBA4206 | reverse complement strand
AAGGCCGGTATTGATTACGGAACCCCGAACTACAAAGAAGGTAAGTACCTTCGTATTGTCCGACCGGCTACTGACGAGCGGGGCAGACAGTTTGAGTACGTTGGTGCAGACCCTGAGAAGCAGGAAGCTGTTTTGAGCGCGATAGAGCGGGGCAAGGAATACGATGCCTTGGGTGAGCGGGTAAATAAGCTG
>NZ_DFTS01000049.1:2331-2571 GCF_002383015.1 Idiomarina sp. UBA4206 | reverse complement strand
CACAGGGAGTTTGGCCCATCATTACAAATGGTGCGAACCATTCCGGTCTATGAGGCGCTGCCTCGCGTACTATGTGCTCAGGCCCAGGCGCTTGGTGTCAGCGGCACTAAGGCAATCGGTGAAAATATACTCCTTTTCCTTTGTAAATCAAACGACCGTTTCCTGTACGGTTAAGGCCGGTGTGAGAAAGCCGGTTTTTTTGTCTTGAAAAGTGTAAAGTTTCGCGTAAAGTTATCTATG
>NZ_DFTS01000049.1:1675-2108 GCF_002383015.1 Idiomarina sp. UBA4206 | reverse complement strand
TTTGGTGCGTTTTCTTATCGTTGTTGGGGTGATTTATGATCAATGGTGGCCAAGTGTCTGAAGATACCAAGAATCTAGTGGAGTTTATTCGTTCCTTGCCTTCGGCAAAGAACATCCGGGTTTATTCTCATGAGCAATGCCAGTCGATGAATATGAATAATGAGACAGCAGCTGTTCGTCGTTCTGTGATTCGACTGAGAAACCAAAAGTAGCCATTTTTTTAACTAAGGATTGGATTGTACGATCCAGTATTAGGGAGCGTTATGCAGCCAACGAGTGAGTTGTACGGTGCATTGCAAAAAGCATACGAGCACTTCAATCAAACGCTGTTTGATGGGAGATTGCCCCAGGTGATTTTCACGGCGCAGAGACAAAAGGGCGTGATGGGGTATTTCTCACCTGATCGTTGGGTATCTAAGCACGGTAAAACAAT
>NZ_DFTS01000049.1:401-1583 GCF_002383015.1 Idiomarina sp. UBA4206 | reverse complement strand
CTAAGCACGGTAAAACATGCCATGAGATTGCCATTAACCCGACCTATGTAGGTAAATCTGCTTTGATCGAGGTGTTTCAGACTCTCGTTCATGAGCAATGCCATCTACTTCAGTTCTGTTATGGAAAGCCTGGTCGTCGCGGTTATCACAATAAAGAGTGGGGCGATATGATGGAGGCAGTGGGGTTGATGCCATCGTCTACCGGACGACCGGGAGGCCGAAAGACCGGCGAGAAAATGAGTGATTACCCGATACCTGGCGGCAGGTTTCTTAAAGAGTGTGATGCCTTGGTTTCGGGTGGTACTTTCGATTTGCCGTGGGTAGATCGGTTTGCTCAAGGCTGTAGCGTTCCTGTACCTGAGCTGGTTGAGGAATACCAATTGCCAAGCAGTTCAGCCGTTAAACTTACAACGGCAGTGGTTGAGTTCTTCGATACGGAGGCTTTTGTTTTGCCTGAAGGAGTAAAAGAAAGCCGGAATAAGGTGAAATATTCGTGCCCATCGTGTGGCGTTAATGTTTGGGGTAAACCAGAAATATCCATTAAGTGCGGCGAATGTGATGTAGATTTTGGGGTATACAATTAATGAAGTGGGCTTTTATTGATTATGAAAATATCGGTAGTCTTGGGAAAGTCGATATATCACCGTATAAAAAGGTCGTGGTTTTCCTGGGGGCCAAGCAATCAAAGATAGACTTTAACGAAAGTCGGTATGACAAGCCGATAGACCTAGTTCTGGTACAAGTTAAAACCTCTCAAAGTAACAACTTGGATTTCCATCTTGCGTATTACCTTGGAAAGTTTGACGCGGAAGCAGCAGAGGCTGTTACTTTCGATGTAATAAGTAATGATTCAGGATTTTCCCCTCTTATTTCCCATATCAAAAGTACCGGCAGACAATGTAAGCAGGTCAAGGTATCAGGTGTTTCAGGTGAATTGCAGAAGCTGATTCAAAGCCTAACTTCAGCACCCGCAAACAAACGTCCACAAAAACTGAAATCACTTCGGAACCATGTCGCAGCTTTATTGCGTATTAAAGGCAACGATGTGGCCATTCAGGGCTATTTAAACCACCTGGTAAATAACAAGGTGGTTCGGGTTTCCGGTGATAGTGTGGAATATCTATGATTATTGGTTATGCCCGTGTTTCCACGGCGGATCAAAATAATTCACTACAAACTGAT
>NZ_DFTS01000049.1:0-307 GCF_002383015.1 Idiomarina sp. UBA4206 | reverse complement strand
TGCTTTAGAAAAGGCAGGTTGTGAGCGGATATATCAGGAATCATATTCAGGTGCATCGAGAGAGCGGCCAGAACTTACAAGGTGCCTTGATACACTCAGGGAAGGGGATACCTTAACCGTATGGCATCTTGATAGGCTGGGTAGAAGCCTGAAAGACTTAGTGGCCATCATTTCAGACCTGGAAGCCAAAGGCGTTGGCTTTCGATCTTTGACTGAAGCGATTGACACGACAACTGCCGGGGGAAAACTTGTATTCCATATCTTCGCGGCGTTGGCAGAATTTGAGAGAACCCTAATCCAAGAGCGA
>NZ_DFTS01000044.1:37642-50257 GCF_002383015.1 Idiomarina sp. UBA4206 | reverse complement strand
GTGGTGTTTTGGGGCTTCAGTTTGCTGCTTACCACCCAACGGAATTAACTCATCTGACGGCTATTGGAGCCGCTCATAAGCCTTCTGTTCATTCCGCCCTGTTGCGCTATTTTCAACAAGCATTGATTCAGCGCTGCGGTGATGACCAGTCCGGAATTATTCTCGCCCGGGCGCTGGCCATGCTGAGTTACCGTACCGCTGAAGAGTTCGAGCAACGGTTTAACCACGCCGACGATGCGTTTGAGTATCTTCTGTATCAGGGAGAAAAGCTGTTAAAACAAAACGGTAATAACTGTCGCAGCCTGTTCACACACCTAACGCCAATACTGAATGACTACAGCATTGATCCAACCAGGGTTCAGGCAAAGGTACAACTTATCGACTTTCATAATGATGCTATTGCGCCTCCAAGTCTGGTCACGGAGCTGGAGCAATTACTCCCTAATCACACAGGTCGAGTCACCATTGAAACACCTTTTGGTCACGATGGTTTTATTAAAAATGTCGAACAATACCAATCGGCTTTAACGCATTTTTTAACTGAATCTCAACTGGAGTCCGCATGAAAGACGAAACACTGGCCATACATCATGGCTATGAAACCGACCCAACAACCAAGTCGGTAGCAACGCCCATTTATCAAACGGTGTCATACGAGTTTGATAACGCTCAGCACGGCGCCGACCTGTTTGATTTAGCGGTTGAAGGAAATATCTACTCGCGCATTATGAACCCGACCAACGATGTTCTGGAAAAACGCGTGGCAGAACTGGAGCACGGTGTTGCAGCACTTGCCGTGGGGTCAGGCATGGCTGCTATTGAATATGCTCTCATTACTTTGGCCAGTCAGGGAGACAACATTGTCACTACACCACAGCTTTACGGCGGAACTTATACGCTATTCCGCCATATGCTGCCATCATTTGGTATTAAGGTGCATTTCGCCGACTCCGACAAGCCTGAAGATATAGCGAAGCTTATTGATAGTAAAACCAAAGCGGTTTACTGCGAAAGTATCGGCAATCCTGCCGGTAAGATCGCCGACTTAGAAGGGTATGCTCAGGTTGCACATAAACATGGGGTACCTTTGGTCGTTGATAATACAGTCGCAACCCCCATACTCTGCAAGCCTGTTGATTTCGGTGCAGATATTGTTGTTCACTCGCTAACGAAATACATCGGTGGCCACGGCAATTCGGTTGGCGGTCTAATTGTTGACAGTGGTCGTTTCGACTGGGCTCAGGAAAAACAGCGTTTCCCTCAGTTTAGCTCACCCGAGCCCGCCTATCATGGCGTGGTTTATACTGATGCTTTTGGCCCCGCCGCATTTATAGCACGAGTGCGAACCGTTGCGCTGCGCAATACCGGAGCCTGTTTATCACCGTTTAACGCCTTCCTGCTATTGCAGGGGCTGGAGACTCTGGCCTTACGTATTGAACGTCATTGTGAAAACGCATTAAAAGTGGCTGAATATTTAAAAGCACATCCTCAGGTAGAGTGGGTTAACTTTGCAGCTTTACCAGAACACCGGAATCAAGAACTGGCAAAGAAATACATTAAGAATGCAGTACCGGCTTCGCTACTAACCTTTGGTGTTAAGGGTGGCTACGATGCCGGTGTGACTTTTTATGACAAGCTGAAACTGTTTAAGCGTCTGGTCAATATCGGTGATGCCAAGTCACTGGCCTGCCACCCTGCATCAACAACGCACCGGCAACTATCAACGGAAGAGCAAGCCTCGGTTGGCGTAAAACCTGAAGCCATACGCTTATGTGTGGGTATTGAAAATGTGGAAGATATTATTGCTGATATCTCACAAGCTTTGAGTTAATTAAGTACAAAAAAAGGCCACTTTCAGTGGCCTTTTTAAACAAAACGTTAGTCTTCTTTTTTCAGGTGAACGTCCATTTGGGGAAAGGGAATGCCAATACCCTCTTCATCCAGACGGTCTTTAATACGTTCCAGAAGATCCCAGCGGGTCGGCCAGTAATCTTCATTTTTTGTCCACGGACGCACGTTAAAGTCGACCGAAGAGTCACCAAGGTTGGTTACCGTAACCACAGGTTCAGGATCTTTCAGTACACGCTCGTCACTGGTAATAACATCCATCAGTGCTTTTTTCGTTTGCTGTAAGTTAGCACTGTAACTAACGCCAATCACTAAATCGATACGGCGCAACTCTTCGCGGTTGTAGTTGACGATGGGGCCGCCAATAATTTCAGAGTTAGGAACAAAAACCACCTTACGGTCCGGCGTTTTCATTATCGTCTGAAAAATATTAATTTGTTCAACCGTTCCTGAAACACCACCAGCGTCTACATATTCGCCGGCACGAATAGGACGGAACATAATCAGTAAAACGCCCGATGCAATGTTTGACAAAGACCCCTGCAGAGCAAGGCCAATGGCCAAACCTGCCGCACCTAAAATAGCAATAAAGGAAGTGGTTTCAACACCAACGTGTGACAACGCCATCATAATAGCGGCAATGAATATTACCGTTTTCAGAATCGCACCCACAAAACTGATGACTGCACCGTCTACTTCGCGCTTACGCATGTTCTTGGTCATTACACCGGTAACAGTATTCGCAACCATTTTACCGATAATGAGTATCGCAATAGCGATAACAAACTTAATCGAGAAACCGATCAGCATATCCTGGTTATCATTAATCCACTGAACGATGTTATCCATACAAATTCCTTATTAGGCAGAGGCTTAAACGAGTTATTAATTACAGTAATTGTAAACGGACTGACCTGCAAGTCAGATCACAACCGGAAGGAGTAACGTCCCTGAGAGTCAGGTTTCCCCATATACTCCATCATTCTAGCTAAACCTTCAGGTGTTCTTGGTGTCGGTTTAACCGTTCCCTGAGCATTAAAACTTTGACTATTAATACTGCCGTTAAAGTTCAGCCCCAGACTATTATTTCCGTCCATAGCAAGCGTAACGGCATTATTATCACTACAGCCGAGTTCAACCGGAAAATCCCCCAGAGACTGCCATTGGTTATTGACCAATACGCGTATTTGTTCTCCTCGTGCCTGCCCCTGCAGCTCGTCACACCAACGCACAGGCCCGGGAGCAGTGACCACAAAGCTGTCCAGCGACAAGCGCCAGTTACCACCCGTTTTTAGCGGTAAGCGAGTACCAACCAGCTGTAATAGCGCGTTGACATCACCACTGGCTGTTACATTCTTCGCGCCAACCTTTGTTGAGCCGGCCAGCAATTGACCGTTCAACGCAAAAGGGTTGTTGTTCTGAGGAAGGTTAACATCCACCACAAGCTCGCCCAGCAACACAGACGAGACCTGCCAGTCCCTCGCCAGATTACTCAGCACTATGTCATCAACAGCCACCTGTCCGGCAGTCCCCTGCCATAAGCTACCACTCACCTGAGATATCCGGATGTTATCCGGTAGCGGAAACCAGTAAACCACTCGTGCCGGTAACATAACCAGCATGGCAACCAGATACACGACAACTAACCAGGGTATCCAGCGCTTTAGATTCATGAAGCCTCTCTTACTAAAAGTTTGCGGAGCCTAACTTGTCCGGGTGCATTCAATTTCGCAATATCGACCGACGTCAATACTAACTGCTGTCGCTGCTCTAATTCAGCCAAAAAACTTACCAGGTCAGAGAAAGACACTTCATCCACGGTCAATAAATAGTCCTGACCCTGAGGCTGCAAACGCGCTATTTGGATATCTTGCGCTGCAGCAGCACGGTTAATGCGCTGACTCACTGAACCAGACGCGCTTTCCCGTTGTCCGGTTTTACCCTCTAACTTTTTATAACGTGCGATAGCTTGCTGTACCCACTGGTACTGCTGCTGTTGAGCCTCTAACTTGCGCTCGGCATTAGCCACTGCCTGAGCACTGGGTTGCCACACAGCGAAATACAGTAAAGCAATAAAAAGCACGCCGCCTAATACAGACAGCAACGTCTTCTCACGTTGATTAAACTGGCGCCAGCGTTGAGCTCCCAAATCCAGATAAGGCTTTAAGTAGCGTTTGAATCCATTCATGACTGAGCCCCTCCACTTTCAACTTGCACCGTCAATGCGCCTGATACCGTTTCTCCGCGGTTACTCATTGAGCCGGCTTCAATATTCAGGCCTTCTGCCTTTGCGGCTTGCTGGAAAGATTCAAACTGGGAAAAACTTTTAGCCGTTGCCTGTAACCGCAATTCGTTATTCTGAAACCGCAACAGCTCAAGCTGCAAGTCAGGTTCAGACTTAAATGCCGGTTCTAATTGCTGCAGAACAGCAAGCACTGATACCTGGTCTGAATTACCGAGACCCAGTCCGTCTAACTGTCGTTGCAATTGAACTTTCAAATTCACAATTCGGGTATTACCTGGAAATGCATCCCGATAAAGTTGCTCAGCCTGAGCTTTCAACGTTTCGCTTTGTGAATTTAGCTGCCAGTAACGCACACCATTTAACACAATAGCCAAGACAAAAAGTACACTCGCGGCTGTGGCAAAAGCCTGCCAGGGAAGCTCTACTGAACGTTTAGCTCTGTGTGAACGATAGTTTCCCTGCCTTAGGTTAAGCTTATTACCCGTTTCAAGACTTTGCACCGCAATAGTAAAAGGTACTTCGATATCGGCAGCAGTTAAAGGTGCCGGAGACTGAGGCCAGTTTAACTCACCGTAGTGAACAATTTCGGTTGGGTTTTCCTGCTCTGAAGCAAGGGCCGGTGCTAACTCTGCAAACTGTTCCTTTTCAACGGTAAAACCTTCCCAGGCTCCCGTTCTGACAATAATGCTGTCACCAAGCTCTATTGCCTGCCAAACACCTTCCTGATACGGAAGTAGGAAACAATCAGGCACCCAGTAAGGAGCGTCAATACCCGCTTCCGAAAGCCGTTTTAACCATTCATCCATTCGCTCTTTTGCGACCACAGCAACCGGTAACTCAGTTCCTTTTACGTCCGGCCAGGCAAAATGCAGCTGCTCTATGTCACTTGCCAGCTCTTCTTCCAGTGCATAAGGGATAATGCGCTGCAGATGTCTCTTGGTGCCTGCCGGCAGTGTTACCTTTGTCATAAAGACGTCCTGCCCCGGCAAGGCAACAATAACCTCGCAACGGCCTGCTTTGTCTTTGAGCTGAGAAAGCTCATCGACTGAATTCAGGCTACCGCTGGCAATTAACTCCTGCTGACTTTTATGCCAAACCAGCCAGGGTATGGGTTCATTCGTACCGTAAGCTGGCAAACGCAGAATCAGTGTTTCTTGCATAAACTAATCTCCCATCGCCCGGTACAATGTCTGTACTCGACCTTGGTTTAAATGTAATACCGAGCGCGCTCTCATCTCTATTTCACCCCACTGGATCATCGCAACCAGCTGGAAATACTCGCTTTTTACCGTCAGCTCTGAAAGGTCACTTTCCAGTTCAGAACGAACATTTTCAAGCTCAGCTAATTCGGTTAACTCTTCATCCGACTCGTAGCCCTGCTCCGGCCTATTGGCCAAAAGCGACATAGCATCAGCAATTGACAACTTACCTTCTGTCACGCCCGTCAGTACCGCTGCCTGCTCTTGTTCCAGTGTATTTATATTTATTTTTAATTCAGATTCATTAGGAATAACACAAACAACGGGCTTCAGTTTATTAACAATTTTAGCACTGTAACCGCGTACCATTCTTAGCTCACTCAAGTCCAGCAAGTGACTATTTGCTGCAAGATAGGGCTTAGGTAAGCTTTCGTAGTCTGGATCTTCTGCACCATTGCTTCCCGATAACTCGCTATCTTCATCTATCCAGTCTACCAGACTGTCGGTCAAAATTTCGGCCTGATAATTATCAATATCTAATGCCTGTAACAAGGCTTTATATTGCCGTTTGCGCTTTTCCAGTGTGCCTGGATCTTCCGCGTCAGCACTCAAACTGTTTAGATTAAAGCAGCTGTACAAGTCATTTACTCGTGCGGCGATTTGGCCGCCCTCGACAGGGAAAGGCCCATTGCGACCCGCCCAGTTTTGTTCACTATGGGCGACACCATCATTCTCATCGAGCTCTGTTTTAAGCACTTCTTTTAAAACATCTTCGGCGCTTAGCCACATCCAGTAGCCCTGCTCAGCTTGTTGCAGATTTCCCATACGGGTTATTTGCAACTGTAGTTTGCCACCTAAGTTGACGGCAATAACCGATACTAAAGCAATGACCAGCAGGACGGTTATCAGTGCCGCTCCCTTTTGCGACGACCGGGTTAAGTTAGTTGGCACCTCGATCCCCCTCAGAGTCATCAACTGCTAACTGACCAACACCAGCAATCAGAAACACCCGCCTAATGGTGCCAAAGTTTTCACTGCCAATGGTAACTTCAACCGCCTGAGGTAAGTCACCTGCACTCTCCCAGCTATCGCTCCAGCCTTCTTCTGTGTCCTGATTGGAGCGACTCCCGGTCTCACTGCGATAAAACCGAAAAGAGAGTTCATTCACATCTTCTAATAACGTCTGAATTGACGGCTCTGATGAGCGATCATTAGCAAATGTCTCGGTAACGCGCTGTAAGTCACCCTCCCATAGGCGGTAAACCACCGGCTGCAATTCGCTGCGCGGCAGAATATAGCCGGGGTTATCAAAACCGCTTCTGACAAACGCCAGCACGCCGCCGTCTGATTCAAAGTATCTTGGGTCGTTACTTAAATACTGATGCGTAATTTCCATAGCCGATGGCCGCGTCGGTTTAGCGACCATTTGGCGAATATCCTGCTGCATCAGCAACTGACTAAACTGCAAACGCTCTAGCTGATCACGTTGTTTCTGCGATTGCTCTTCTGTGCTGACCATTTGGTTCAGCACTTGAAAACTCGCAATACCGATGATGGCGAATATCACCATGGTGACCAACACCTCAACTAAGGTGAACCCTCTGTTTGCAGAGTTAGCGACCATTGCGAGACTCCCCCGCTGAATCGGGTTTACGCACGTAACGGGTTAGCCGAAAGTGTTCACGGCCGTTTTCGCTCTTCATCACTTTTATCGTTACCGCAACCACATTTGGCGTTACGGTTTCGGTCACTTGTTGTTGCCAGTACCAGGTAATGTCAGCTTGCTCTTGCTGGCCTTTTCGCCCGTTTTCCAGCGGCCAGTTGTTTTCAATAGAAAGCTCAGCCAGACGGTTAGAAGCCACATACTGTGCGAAGGTTTTATCCTGCAGGGCACTTAACCCGGTCAAATGTCCACTGGCCGCTTGTAACGCCGCCAAAGCGGCCAGACTAAAAACCGATAAAGCGACCATCACTTCAATTAATGTAAACCCTCGCATTAGCCGCATAACTACTCCGGAGCCTCTTCGGAGATACTGATTAACCAACTGTTTTGTGCAATCAGCCAGCGTTCCGCTTCAGGCTCGTTTAAATGCTCGATATGAACACTAAACAATGTCATCTCGCCGCTTGGAAGAATCAGAATATCGGGAACCAGACTGTCATCGTCACTTTCATCCGCGAATAGGCCACTCTCTAAGGACTCACTTTGCTCAACTATGGCTATACCCCGACTGGTAAACTCCCAGCGCATTGGCCATTCGGTCTTCTGGGCCCGCAAACCACGAGGACTCTTCTCTTTCCATTGTTCGTCCTGCCAGAATAAAAAACGATATCCGTCCTCATGAAACTTGAGACCAACAGGTTGCTGCCTGACCATGGCATATTCGCGTGCGTAGTTAAGCTGCTGACGTAACGCAACAGCAGCGTTATGAGGAGAATCTCCGCCACGCTCACCGCCTGGCAGGGTAAACACAACAGCGCTGGCGATAAGGCCCAGGATGGCCATCACCAGCATGACTTCAATTAAGGTAAAACCAAATTGACGACGCTTATTGATCACGGTCGTTGTTGCCAATCATCCAGCTGCCGAAGTCATCATCAGTGCCCGGCTGCCCATCAGGACCCGGCGAGAAAATATCAACATCGTCATACTGGCCCGGGTTCAATAACAGATAGTCATTACCATAGGGGTCTTGTGGTAACCGGCGGATATAACCACCACGACGATAACTGCGCGGCTGAGGATCTAAGTTCGGTTCGTTAACTAAAGCTTCAAGGCCTTGCTCAGTCGTTGGGAACATGCCGTTGTCGAGGTGATACTGTGCCAATGCATTTTCTAAAGCAACAATGTCAGCGATAACTTTTTGTTCATTCGCTTTTTCCTGATTGCCCAGAACATTGGGTAGCACCATAGTCGCCAGAATACCGATAATGGCAATAACGACCATTACTTCGACTAATGAAAAACCTGATTGATTACGTCTCATAGCTAAAGCCCTACACTATTATTTAATTGTAAAATGGGTTGAATGATAGACAGCACAATAAAGAATACGATACCGGCCATAGTCACAATGAGCACCGGCTCGAATACCTTTAAACTGACCGATACCAAATTCTCAAACTCTTTATCCTGGTTATCTGCCGAGCGTTTCAGCATCTGCTCCAGTTCACCTGACTTCTCCCCAGCCGCTATCATATGCAGCATCATAGGTGGAAATAACCCGGTTTCCTGCAGCGCACCTCGCATTGAAGAGCCCTCGCGCACACGGTCAGCAGCTTCATCGACAGCCTGCCGTATGGCTAAATTGCCTATCACTGACGATGTAATGCGCAAGCCGTCAAGCAGCGGAACAGCAGAAGAAGTCAAAATACTGAGTGTTCTGGCAAAACGCGCCGTACTCACCCCTCTTATGACCTTACCCAGCATAGGAAGTTTTAACAGTCGACGATGATATTTCAGGCGGTTTTTTTCGTTTCGCAGCCACTGATTGAAAGCCACCAAAACTAAGGCGATAGCTATTAACAACCACAGCCCCCAGTTCTGCAAGAACTCACTTATGGCTATCATCGCCAGTGTTGTAGGGGGCAATTCCTGTCCCATAGTAGAGAAGTTATCCACTATCTGCGGCACAATAGACACCAACAGAAAGACAACAATACCAACAGCAACCAAAGTCAGCATGAGCGGATAGATAAGCGCTTGAGTCAACTGGCTTTTCATGTGCTGCCGCTGCTCGGTATAGTTCGCCAGCTCATCCAGTACGGTGTCTAAATGCCCGGACTTTTCCCCGGCAGCCACCATGGCCGTATATAAGGAGTCAAATACCCCGGGAAACTCAGACATGGCTTCGGCCAGCCCGTAACCTTCAACGACTTTACTTCTTACTGACATTAGCAGCTTTTTAAGTCGTGGCTTCTCGGTTTGATCCGCAACAGCCAGCAGTGCCTGTTCAATAGGAAGTGCAGAACCCACCAGCGTAGACAACTGACGGGTTATAAGCGCTAAATCCTGAGCTTTAACTTTACGTTGAGGCAAGCCGAAACGCGGCGTTAAGGTTTTCTTTCTGTCCTGATCAGCTGCGGGGGCTATGCTCAATGGCATTAAGCCCTGCTCACGCAGCAACTGGCGCACCTGACGCTCAGTGTCAGCTTCTAAAACCCCTTTTTTCTTTCTGCCGTTAGCTTCAACAGCCTGGTATTCAAATGCTGCCACCCTTTACTCCTCGCGGGTAACCCGCAGCACTTCTTCCAGCGTTGTTTTGCCTTTCAGTACTTTTGCCAGACCATCCTGACGAATGCCCGGAGTCGACTGTCTAATGTACTTTTCAATAGACTGCTCACCGTGCCCGTTATGCACTAACTCACGCACATGATCATCGACAACCAGTAATTCATGAATACCGGTCCGCCCACGGTAACCCGTATGATTACAACGTTCGCAGCTACCGGCCCGATAAATTACGCTGTTATCTGAGGCACTGAGCCCCAGCATATTTTTTTCTTCATCGTCTGGTTCATGGGGCTGTTTGCACTCAGTACAAAGTGTTCGCACCAAACGCTGGGATAACACCGCCAGCAAACTGGAGGACAGCAGAAACGGTTCAACGCCCATGTCTTCCAGACGGGTAATGGCACCGGCAGCGGTGTTGGTGTGCAAAGTAGAAAGTACCAGGTGGCCAGTTAAAGACGCCTGGACAGCAATTTGTGCCGTTTCAACGTCTCGTATTTCCCCGACCATTACAACATCCGGGTCCTGACGCAAAATAGCACGAAGTCCGCGAGCGAAAGTCATATCAACACGAGGATTAACCTGAGTCTGACCAATGCCATCAATAGCGTACTCTATCGGATCTTCTACGGTCAGAATGTTACGGTCTTTTGAGTTGATCTCGCTAAGGCCTGCATACAAGGTCGTACTTTTACCCGACCCCGTAGGGCCAGTCACCAAAATAATACCGTGCGGTTTATAAATCAGTTCCTGGAAAATTTTCCGGTTCTCGTCAGTCATTCCCAGTTCAGTTAAATTGAGCCGCGCGTTGTTTTTATCCAATAAACGCAGTACCACCCGTTCGCCATGGTTCGACGGCATGGTCGAAACACGAACATCTACCGCCCTGCCTGCAATTAATAATGAGATACGGCCATCCTGAGGCACCCGCTTTTCAGCGATATCCAGCTGCGCCATAACCTTTATTCGTGACACCAGCAGCGACGACAACTTGCGGTTTGGACGCAGCACTTCACGCAATACACCATCAATACGGAAACGAATTAATAAGGCTTTCTCGAAGGTTTCGATATGAATATCAGAAGCCCCTTCCTTTATCGCCTCACTCAGCATAGCGTTAATGAGCTTAATAATAGGCGCGTCGTCTTCACTTTCCAGCAAATCTTCCGTTTGCGGTAACTCATCAGCCAGTGAAAATAGGTCCGACTCGTTCCCAATATCTTCCATCAGTTGTTTGGCTTCGGATGAGTCACGTTGATAAGCACGAGTTAACAGACTTTCAAAGTCGCTGGCGGCGTGCTCTTTTATAGTTACCGGCTGCCCCATAGCACGCCGGACTTCCTTCAATGCGGCTGCAGAAATACCGGCGCGACAATGCAGAATCATGGGTTCGCCATGCTCCACGACCACGCCAAAACGCTTAGCGAAGCCAAAAGGCAGGCGGGTTGTTGCAATGGCACTAGCTTCAGTCATTTGTCGACTCATTGTTTTTGTCGTCGCTGCTTTCCTTACCCTTCTTCTCCAGATACTCATCAAATCCCGGAGGTAATGTCAGTTTGTTGTCCCAGTCATTAAGTAAAGGCGTTTCCTCAGTTGGCATCAATGAAATGCCGCGTGAGCGTTCATCCAGTTGCAAAGCCCTGATGTAGTTGTACTTGGCCGAGCTCAAATCTCGCATACGGTTACCGTCACGCACAATTGTCGGGCGAATAAACACCATCAAATTTCGCTTTTGCTTAGAAGTTGACGTTGAACTGAATAACTTACCCAAAATAGGAATATCACCCAATAGAGGAACTTTGGATACCGATTCCTGCACGTCTTCATCAATCAGACCGCCAAGTACAATGGTTTCGCCATCGTCAGCCATCACTGTCGTTTTCAGTTCACGTTTATTAATAATAACGTCAACCGCTGTAGCGCCGCTCAAGCTGGAAACTTCCTGCTCAATGGTCATTTGCACAGCATCCCCTTCGTTAATCTGAGGGGTAACTTTTAATTTGATACCTATCTCGGTGCGGTCAACTGTCTGGAATGGGTTGTCATTGTTATCGCCAGTAGTTGAGCCGCTAATAGTCGGTACTTCCTGACCAACCAGAAAACTTGCTTCCTCATTGTCCACTGTGACAATGCTGGGCGTTGCCAGAATATTGGAACGAGTATCCTGAGTGACGGCCTGTACGACAGCAGCCCAATCATTCTGAATTGTACCGAACATCATCCCGTTTACCGATCCGAGTAAATTCGCCAACAACGAAATATCGCCTGGCTCGTCGGGTTCTGTCGTCGTAACTTCGACACCGCCGTCCGTTATACGAGTGGTGGTGGTCCCTGGTCTTTCACGAGCCTGATAAGCCCCTGCCGCCAAACTGCCAATGGGAACCTGGTTACCATTGTTGTACTGCACCATGCCGCCATCTTCGCTAATCCATTGCACTCCAAAATCAACGCTATCGCCTTCCATGATTTCTACAATAATGGCTTCAACCTGAACTTGGGCGCGGCGAATATCTAACTCCCGAATCACCTTTTCCAGTGACGCCAGCATGTCTTTTTGCGCTGTAATAACAACCGAGTTAGTCGGTTCGTGCGGGCTGATACTAACCGTTTCATTACCGCTGCTACGGCGACGCTGACTGTTATTTCCGGTGCTTGTTTGCTGCTCTACTTCCGCCTGAATAGAGCTACTAACGTTCTTTAATACTTCAACAACCTCGGGAGCTTTGGCATATTTCAAATAGAAAACCCGTGTGTTTCCTTCGGTTTTTAAGTCCTGGTCCAGTTGTTTAATCAGTTTCACTACGCGAGAGCGGGCACGAGGCTCACCACTCACAATGACACTGTTACTGCGCTCATCGGCAACAATTTTCGGGATCAATAACGCTGGCACACCCTCATTATTTTTTTCATAAAGCGACTGAGCAATGCGCACTATTTCACTCGCAGAAGCGTATTCCAGGCTGACCATGTCAACATCCTGATCGCCGGCCTGATCCACTCGCTCAATAATCTCGACTAAACGTTGCACCGTTTCTGAACGGCCGGTCATCATAATCACGTTAGAAGGGTCATAGCTGACGACCATGCCGCCT
>NZ_DFTS01000044.1:37287-37536 GCF_002383015.1 Idiomarina sp. UBA4206 | reverse complement strand
TGCCGCCCCCGCTTTGATCATTCAACTGGCGAAGCAAAGGAGCCAACTCACGCACTGATACGTTCTCTACCGGCACAACACGAGTTACCATAGTGTCGCCCGAGCCGCGGGTATCTCTGTCCAACACAGGCAGAGACGAGGTTTTTGCGTCTTTGTCACGAATCACTTTCAACACGCCAGATTCCATCTCGACAACGGCAAAACCATAAACTTCAAGCACATTCAGGAAAAACTGATAGTACTGCTCTT
>NZ_DFTS01000044.1:35122-37127 GCF_002383015.1 Idiomarina sp. UBA4206 | reverse complement strand
AACTGATAGTACTGCTCTTCATTCATGACATCGTAGCTGCGGACATCAATTTTGCCTCTGACGTTTGGATCGATAATGATGGTCTTCTCGAGGTTACGTCCAACCACCTGAATAAATTCGTTGATGTCGGTATTTTTGAAACTAGCGGCATACTCTTCGCTGCTTAATGGCGAGCTCATAAGGGTTAAAGTTATCCCTAAGGCTCCCAGCCATGCTTTTAAGCCACTCTTTGCCACGTTCATATTAATTATCCTGTTTTACCGGTAGCTCAAACGACAGCTCCATGCGTTCACCGTCGCGCTCAATTTCGATACTGACTTGCTTTTGCTCTGAGAGTTCCTGACTGGCCAGCATTGCTTGCTCCATATCGGTCAGGTCATAGCCATTAATGGCTACTGCTAAGTCACCGTTTTGAAAACCTGCGTCTCGAAACAATTCAGGGTTTTTACCCGAATTTAATTTATACCCTTTGAGTTCACCATTTGCCTGCACCGGTGAAATACTCACGTAATCCAGTAGAGAAGACGGGTTATTGGCAACCTGAGCCAACTGCTCCTCAACACTCGCATCGTCTGGCAAGTTGCTTTGATCAGCATTAGAACCTTCGTCATCTTCCGGGACCAAAGCCCCGTCACCATTTCCTGAACCATCAATAACCAGCGACAGTGCCGGCCTATCTTCGCCAATGTCTTCCATTTCAAGAGTTTCTAAACGTCCGTTATTATCGAGAATGACACGGTCAGCATGAATTTCTTCAACAGTGACAGATGAGCTACCAAGGTTCTCACCAATAACATAGGTTTGTTGCTTAGTTCCTTGCTGGATAATAGCGGCTGAACGCTCTGGATTAGAGCTGGCAGAAACCCCAATTAAGCGCACGTTTAATGATGTTTTTGGTGCGTTACGGGTATTCGTTGAACGGTCATTTCGCTCAGCGGCGCCAAATAAGTTTAATGATTTTAAGCTACTTAAGTCAGTACTCCGGTTATCCGCAACGTCAACCGTCACTTTAGGCAGAACCGCAGTCCCCTCCGGTTCTGCCGGATTAATTAAAGACCAGGTAAAACGCGCCAGTAGTACTGCGACCAAAAACCACGCGAATGCCGTGAGCGCCTGCATTAATCTGCGCCACATTTGAGGATCTGTAAATATTTGTTTGAGTCGGACAGTCACTTTATTCTTATTCTTGTTACACTGACAAAAGACGATTCATGCATTCTAGCGCAGGCAACATGAGTCAACAATCGATTAACACAAAGTTTATAACGAATTCGTTGCGTTTTTATGACAAGAAATCGAAAAGAGAACTCTATTCGCCTTGATAAATGGCTATGGGCAGCCCGGTTTTATAAGACCAGAGCACTTGCCCGGCAAATGGTTCAGTCAGGCAAAGTACATTATGAGGGACAGCGTAGCAAGCCTTCAAAAATTGTACAGGTGGGTGCTGTTATTACTTTGCGCCAGGGCTTTGATACCAAAGAAGTGGAAGTAATGGCTTTAAGTGAGCAGCGTCGCGGCGCAAGTGAAGCTCAGCTGCTCTATCAGGAAACCGCAGAAAGCGTTGAAAAGCGCGAACAAAATGCTGAAGCAAGAAAGCTTAATGCGTTGTATAATCCGCACCCGGAAGGACGGCCGGATAAGAAACAGCGCCGTCAACTTATCAGAATGAAAGATAGCGGCGAGTAAGCCCCTGTCGTCGATAAATAGGAGTGCCCATGGAATACCCAACTGATCAATTGTCACGTTACACCTTTGAAGAGCACGATGTGCGCGGTGAACTCGTTCAGTTGACCAGCAGTTACCAAACCTTAATTCGTGGTCACGATTACCCGGCACCGGTTCAGGAGTTACTGGGGCAGATGATGGCGGCAGTATCCTTACTGACGGCAACATTAAAATTTAACGGCCACATAGCCGTTCAGCTTCAGGGTGATGGACCACTTAATTTTATTGCAGTTAATGGTAACCATAATCAGGAACTCCGGGGCATTGCACGCTTAAAAAG
>NZ_DFTS01000044.1:29434-35059 GCF_002383015.1 Idiomarina sp. UBA4206 | reverse complement strand
AGCGAGCTTGGAGCTACAGATCTGCGCTCAATGATAGGCAAAGGACAGCTTGTTATCACTTTAACGCCGGATACCGGTGAGCGCTATCAGGGTGTCGTAAGTGCAGACGCCGACTCAATTGCCACCATGCTGGAAAACTACTTTGAACAGTCAGAACAGCTGCACACCCGGGTCTGGTTACACGCCGACGGCGAGCATGCTGCCGGCATGTTACTGCAGCGCTTACCCGCTACCGGAAAAGACTTAAGCGGCTTCGAGCACCTGGCAACTCTGACCGACACTATTACGGCAAAAGAAATTTATACCTTGCCTGCTGAAGAGCTGTTGCATCGCCTTTATCACGAAGAAAAAGTCCATCTGTACCCATCACAGGGTGTTAGCTTTGTTTGTGGTTGCTCGCGTGAACGAACATTAGAAGCTTTGGCGTCAGTAAGCCCTGAAGAAATTCAGGAAATCTTGGCGCAGGAGGGTGAAATTGTCATGACTTGCGATTATTGCCTGACGGAATATCGCTTTGCGCCTTCAGACTTCAATTAATCAATAAAAAAGCCTGCAATTTTTGCAGGCTTTTTTCTATCAAAACTACTTTTTCTTTTTCAGAAACTTCATCAAACGCCGGCGTTTTCGCTGCTGCGACAACGTCAGTTGGTTTTTCTTTCCTTCATACGGGTTAACCGGCTCGCGGAATTCCACTTTTATTGGCGTTCCCATTACGCCCAGCGCTTTACGGAAGTAATTAATGAGATAACGCTGGTAAGCGCCAGGTAAATCTTTAACCTGATTACCATGAATAATAATACGTGGTGGGTTATAGCCCCCGGCATGCGCGTACTTTAACTTCACCCGGCGGCCGCTAACCAATGGCGGCTGATGTTCTTCCTGCGCCATTTCCATAATTTTAGTCAGCTTAGAGGTGCTAATTCGCTGAGTTGCACTTTTGTAGGCTTCTTCCACTGACTCGAACAAATGCCCTACACCAGTACCGTGCAAAGCAGAGATAAAATGTAACCGTGCAAAATCGACAAAACCTAAGCGGCGGTCAAGCTCGCGCTTTATCTCTTCTTTGTGGTCGTTTTGCAGACCATCCCATTTGTTCACTGCAATAACAATTGAGCGGCCGGCATTTAATGCAAAGCCAATAAGGTTAAGGTCCTGGTCACTGATAGTCTCACGCGCATCAACAACAATCAGGACAACGTTTGCATCCTCAATCGCCTGCAATGTCTTGACCACAGAGAACTTCTCAATAGCCTCGCCAATACGACCTCGCCGACGCACTCCGGCCGTATCTATCAGGACATATTCACGCTCGTTGCGTTGCATGGGGATATAAACCGAATCACGCGTGGTGCCCGGCATGTCGTAAACAACAACCCGTTCCTCACCCAGTATTCGGTTAATTAAAGTTGATTTACCAACATTAGGACGGCCGACAATAGCCAGCTTTAACGGCAGCTTTTCGTAATCGATTTCGTCATGCTCAAGCTCTTCAGACTCAACGTCCTTGGGCACAATAACATCGGGATAGTCTTCCGCTATTGGTCTAAAGCAGGTTTCTAATAACTGCTCAACCCCTCGCCCATGAGCTGCAGCGATACCATAGAGTTCACCCAAAGACAGCGAATAAAAGTCGCCCATCGCAGAGTGCGCATCGATGCCGTCAATTTTATTACAGACTAAATAAACTTTCTTATTTTGCTTACGCAAATGTTCCGCAATAGCTTGATCGCCAACGGTCACACCGTCTCGGGCATCGACCATAAAGAGCACAACATCGGCTTCATCAACAGCAAGCAGGGACTGCTTTGCCATTTCTTCATCAATGCCCTCTTCATCGCCATGAATACCACCGGTATCAATAACAATAAACTGAAAACCGTCGTAATTTGCCTGACCGTATTTCCTGTCCCGGGTTAACCCGGGAAAGTCCGCTACCAGTGCGTCGCGTGTCCGCGTTAAACGATTAAAAAGCGTGGATTTCCCCACATTTGGGCGCCCAACCAGCGCGACAACAGGTAACATCTCTTATTAATTTCCTGATTGAATATCGAGCGCGATGATATCACCGTCCCGAGTCTGTACATACATAATGTTGTCATCAACAACCGGGGCTACATAAACACCGTCACCACCGACTTCATAACGGCCTACAATATTGCCGCTGTCGCTATCTAACCAATGCAAGTAACCTTCAAAGTCACCGACAACAACGTAATCGCGATGCCATGCAGGCGCACTTAACTTACGTCCGAACAGCTGTGAATTACCCCAACGTTCTACACCACCGCTTTGCTCAAGTGCATAAACGTGGCTTTTCACATCAGTTAAAAATATCCGACCATTGGTTACCAACATATTCTCAAAGGCTTTGTAATCGCGCTTCCAGCGTACTTCGCCATCTCTTAATTCCAGCGCAACCAGCTCACCGTTAAAAGCAATCATGTACAATGTAGTACCCTGAACAGCTGGCTTCGCATCAACGTCCGCCAGGCGTTCGAGCTCATTGCTTCCGCTTGGCTTACCAATGGTTTGAGTCCATGCCTGCTGTCCATTATTGGCAATAAGTATCATGCCTGTACCATTACTGTCTCCAACAACGATACCGCCGCTAATAATAGCAGGTGCAGATGCGCCACGAACTGTCAGCATTGGAGCCTGATACTCATATTCCCATTGCTGTTCGCCAGTTTCCGCATCCAGGCTAATAACTTTTCCGCCACCAGTATGCACAACAACGCGTCCTTCACCGACAGCAGGATCTGACATGACTTCGTGATTGACTTCTGTGTGCCAGACAATGTCACCGTTTTCAGCATTTAGTGCAACGACATCACCATTTTCTGTTCCCAGAAAAACGCGGTCGTAGCTCGCCACTAAACCACCTGAAATACGCGCAGGGAATGGGCTTGAGAAAATACCGCCAAACCAACCTTCATCGGTTGCCTGGTCAAACTGAATACTCTGACGTAAATCAATTCGCCATAAGCGCTCACCTGTGGATTTATCAAAAGCACTGACTATTCCATTACGATCAGCGGCAAAAACTTTGCCATACTCAACCACAGGGTTCAGTCGGGAAAAATACTCTCCTATGCCACTACCAACAGAGGCATCCCATAAAACTCTTGGCTGTACTTCCGAAGAAATGGGCTGTAACTCAGCAAATTTCGGTTCTTCGTCATCGTCACCAAAAATAGAGCAACCGGTGACAAGAAGAGTGGCAGAGAATAATAAGCTGCCTTTAATAAAGCGTTGAATCAATTGCATTATGACTTAGCCAGACTGTTGAGTTTCATTTGCAAAGCCGGAGTCAGTGACTCGCCTGCCTGCAATGCGCGTTCATAGGCTGCCCGGGCTTCTTCGGTATTGCCCTGTTCAGCAAGTATGTCACCTTCTAACTCCGCCGCAAAACCAGCGTAAGCTTCAGGTAGAGGCTTTTGAACCAAGCTTAAAGCCGTGTCCAGTTGTTCCTGAGCAATTAACACCCGAGCCAAACGAATGCTCGCCAAAGCTGACATATTTTCGTCATCAGCGTTATCTACAACGGATTGCAAAACGGTGACTGCCGTTGCCAGGTCAGCGCGTTCAGCTGCATGCTGTGCCAATTGGAACGCAACAAGCTGTGCGTATACGTTTTCTGGGTTTTCGCTGACAAAGTTTTGAGCTTCGAGTACGGCGTTCTCGCTGCCTTCAGATAACCCCGAGGTTAATTGTTCATAGTTTGCTGACGCACGCTCCTGCGTTTCCAGTGTATGCTGATCGTAGTAACGCCAACCGTAAAACAAACCAAAGCCAATGACTACACCGGCAACAATACCTTTACCGTGTTCTTTCCAGAACTCTTTTAAACGTTCTACTTGTTGTTCTTCATCCACCTGACTACCCTCTCGTCATTGGTTGCAGATACTCAATTAGTGCCTGCCAGCCCAGAGTTTGTTGTTCTTCAGCAGTACGCAACGGTTTTACCGTTACTTGCTGCTGAGCGATTTCATCAGCACCGATAATCAGAGCAACTTCAGCACCCGACTTATCAGCTTTTTTCATTTGCTTTTTCATGGAACCGCCGCCACAGTGGCTTACCAGCCGCAGTTCCGGTAACTCATTTCTCAGCTGTTCGGCAATTCGCGGGGCGTTTAGTTCCGCTTCTTCGCCTAACGGCATTAAGTAAGCATCAACGACTCGTCTTGGGGTCAGCTTTTCTTGCTCCTGCAGTAGCAGCACAAGACGTTCCATACCCATTGCGAAGCCAACCGCAGGCGTTGCTTTACCGCCTAACTGTTCAACCAGACCATCATAACGACCGCCTGCACAAACAGTACCCTGAGCACCTAAGGCTGTGGTTACCCATTCAAACACGGTACGGTTATAATAATCCAGACCACGCACCAAACGTTCGTTCAGGGTATAGGAAATACCAGCCGCTTCCAGGCGAGCCGTTAATTGCTCGAAGTGTTCTTTCGATTCTGCGTCCCAGTATTCGGACAGGCTTGGCGCACCTTCAAGAATCTTTTGAGTGTTTTCATCTTTACTATCCAGAATACGCAGCGGGTTGCTTTCCAGCCGGCGTTTACTGTCTTCATCCAGCTCGCTAATGTAGTCAGATAAGTAATTTTTCAACGCATCCCGATAATTCGTCCGTGCTTCATTAGACCCTAAAGAGTTCAGTTGCAGTTCAACCTGATCGGCAATACCAAACTCACGCCATAGCCTGGCAGAAAGCAGGATGACTTCAGCGTCGGCATCAGCACTTTCTAAACCAAAGGTTTCAATACCAAACTGGTGAAATTGACGATAACGGCCTTTTTGCGGGCGTTCGTAACGGAACATGGGCCCCATGTACCACAAACGCTGAATTTGGTTATACAGCAAACCGTGTTGGTTCCCTGCACGAACACAGCTGGCCGTTCCCTCAGGGCGTAAAGTGACACTTTCACCGTTACGGTCGTCGAAAGTGTACATTTCCTTCTCGACAATATCCGTTACTTCGCCAATTGAACGTTTAAAAAGTTGCGTACTTTCCAGCACAGGCATACGGATTTCGCTATAGCCGTAGCTTGCAGCAACACGGCGTATTACTGCTTCAACCTGCTGCCAGGCCGGACTCTGCTCTGGCAACAAATCATTCATGCCACGAATTGCTTGTATTGTATTCGCCACGGAACCTTCTCGTCTGGTTATCGATACAGAAAATAAGCGGGTATTATAAGGACTTTGTCGATGCGGGTAAAATCAACCGTTAATTTCTTTTACGTCAATTTTATTAGCTTCAATAAACTTCACTTGCTCGCGAATTTGCGCTTCCAGCTCATCCACTAAATTATGGTTATCTAAACGTTGTTTCTGGCGTGCACCACCAATATACAAACCACTTTTATTTTTAGCGCCGGCAAGACCAACATGAGATATCAAGGCTTCGCCCGGACCATTAACAACACAACCTATTACCGAAACATCCATAGGCGTGGTTATATCCTCCAGACGCTGTTCCAGCTCATTAACCGTGCTAATAACATCAAACTCCTGACGTGAGCAACTTGGGCAGGCAATAAAGTTGATACCACGTGCGCGAATGCGCAATGACTTCAGAATGTCGAATCCCACTTTAATTTCTTCAACCGGATCGGC
>NZ_DFTS01000044.1:28969-29260 GCF_002383015.1 Idiomarina sp. UBA4206 | reverse complement strand
CCGCTAGCGAAACCCGAAGCGTGTCACCAATGCCTTCGGCGAGCAGCATACCTAAGCCTACTGACGATTTAACGGCGCCGCTGCGTTTACCACCCGCTTCGGTAATACCTAAGTGCAGTGGCTGGTCTATCTTCTTCGCAAGCAGACGGTAGGAGTCAACGGCTAAAAACACATCGGATGCTTTAACGCTCACTTTAAAGTCGTGAAAGTCGAGTTTGTCGAGAATATCGACATGCCGCATGGCAGACTCAACTAAGGCTTCAGCCGTAGGCTCACCGTACTTTTCCTGTG
>NZ_DFTS01000044.1:20232-28771 GCF_002383015.1 Idiomarina sp. UBA4206 | reverse complement strand
GACCCGCCATTAACACCGATGCGAATTGGAATGTTGCGCTCACGCGCAGCATCAACAACGGCTTTGATTCTGTCTTCACGGCCAATGTTGCCCGGGTTAATGCGTAAACAGTCAGCGCCGTATTCAGCAACTTTTAGTGCTATGCGATAATCGAAATGAATGTCAGTAACCAGAGGGACAGAGCTGCGTAATTTGATTTGTTTGAAAGCTTCAGCCGCTTCCATTGTCGGTACCGAAACCCGGACAATATCAGCTCCGGCCTGAGCCAACGCATCAATTTGAGCAACGGTAGCATCAACATCGGTTGTTTCAGTATTTGTCATAGACTGCACAGCAATCGGTGCGCCATCGCCAATAGGTACATTACCTACATACAAACGGCGTGAAGGACGGCGTTTAATTGGATTTTCGTGCATCATAACCTTAAATTGACCTCTACTACTCTGTCGGCACGGTAAAGCGCGCAACACGGCCCGTACGGAACTGGCTCATATCAACGGCATTACCGTTAAAACTTACGTTAACTGCTTCGGGTTTACATAGTGTAACCGAAAATGGAGCCTCGCCCGGTACCGGCATGCGATAGCCCGCTGCTTTAACACCAACGGCCTGAGTTTCACCGGTGGCGTCATCAATTTTCACCCAACATTCTTCATTAAAGTCTAAAACCAAACTGGGTGAGCTCGCTTCAGGCTGCTCAGATTGCTCTGCCGCCACCTGAGCGGCTTCCATCGGCTCAGCATCAGCTTCTGCTGACTGAGCTTCAGGGGTAGCTTCTTCAGCACTCTCAAGAGACGAATCATTATCTGTCTCTTCGGTAACCGGCTCCGGACCTGCTAAGGTGTCGCCCGTCGACTCGCTATTCAGTTCTTGAGCTTCTGCAGTCGGTTCCTGAACAGATTCAACAGCAACGTTAGTGTCTTCGGCTTCAACATCTGACTCTAATACAGCGTCTTCTTCGTCAGGCCGGATTTGTGGCTCGGTCGGCTGATTCGAAATTTCAATACCGCCAACACTGTCGGCTTCACCATCGGCATCCGTCGGAGCAACTTCTGAACTTTCCTGAGAGCCGTTAGCTTTTTCATTAAAACCAAGGTCAGGCTCCTGCCACCACCAAATAACTAAGGCAATAACAACAATAATGACCACGTATGTAATCAGCATTAAGCGGTTATCGTTTTCCTGATGCTTCTTACGTCGTGAAAAGCTCTGCATCTGGCTACTTTGAACTTCTTGAAAGCCTTTTGCCTTGTAGGCCTGAAATAACTCAGTGTCGTCCAGATCCAATAACTTGGCGTAAGCTCTTAAATAACCTTTAATAAAAGTAGGCGTCGAAAAAGTTGAGTAGTCATCGACTTCCAGCAACTCAATGATCTGCTTTCTCAAACGCAGTTGGTCTGCAACCTCGCGCTGGCTTAGGCCTTTTGCTTCACGAGCTTCTTTTAGTATTTGTCCAGGACCCTTGCTCGGCATTTGTTCTGTTTCTTTTACCGCTTCAGGTTCTGTTTTTTCGTTATCTTGTGTTGGTTCGTTTTCAGCAGTCATGATTGTAAGGGGTTTCCCTGTTATGGTTGAGCTGCGTCGTGACTTCCTCGTGCCAGGCATTCGGCTCTGTTTTTCCTGGCCCGGTCGTGATGTGAATACTTACTATCCAACCTCACTTTATCAAAATACGTCAGTGCTGTTTTCCAGTCACCAGCCACACACAGTGCAACCGCATAGTTATTGTACAATGCACCGCTCATAGGTTGCCATGATAATGCCTGTTGGTAAAGTGACAAAGCTGAATCAACGTCATTTGTCGATAAATACCATTGCCCTAAGGCAAGGTTGGCATCCAGAGACTGAGGGTTATTCTTTAATGCGGTTTGCAAATGTGGATGCGCAAGTTTTAACTTCCCTTGCGCTAAGTAAGCAAGTCCCAGCTGCAACCGTACATCTTTACCCTCAGAAACCGACTGTTCAGGGTTAGCGGTACAACCATATAGCACTACGGCTATCAATAATAAAGCGGCTCGCATTATCACACTCCTTGTGCCTGCGATTCTGTTAATTTACGCGGTCTTTACAGCTATTGCTTCTCCACCACGCTGTTTCTGCTGACGCTTCAGTATGCGTTTTGTACGATCAATGACGTCGCCGACCAATTGTCCGCAAGCTGCGTCAATATCGTCACCCCGGGTTTTTCTTACCATTACAGTAAACCCATACTCCATCAGTACCTTAGCAAAACGGTCAATACGCGAGTTGCTGGAACGGCCGTAGTCCGAGCCCGGGAACGGGTTAAACGGAATAAGATTAATTTTACTTGGGGTATCTTTTAATGTTTTCGCCAGCGCATGCGCTTGATCAGTTGAATCATTCACATGGTCCAGCATGACATACTCTACCGTTACTTTACGCTGAGCTTTTGACTGCTCAACATAACGACGGCTCGATGCCAGAAATTCTTCAATATTGTACTTCTTATTAACAGGTACAATTTCGTTACGGAGCTCATCGTCTGGTGCATGCAGCGAAATTGCCAGCATGACATCAATGCGTTCACGTAACTTTTCCAATGCGGGAACAACACCGGAAGTACTTAAAGTGACACGACGCTTTGATAAACCAAAGCCCAGGTCATCTAACATTAACTCCATTGCCGGAACAACATTGTTTAAGTTAAGCAGTGGTTCACCCATGCCCATCATGACAACGTTCGTTACGGGTTTAATTCCGGTTTTTCCATAAGCCCCTAAAAGCTGGTTCACCCGCCACACCTGGCCGATAATTTCTGCCACGCTTTGGATAGATAACTTTCTACCGTAGTTATGGTTACATTGAGCGAGATGGAACAAATCTTGGTAAAGGGATGTGTCGCTTTGTTCGTGAACAGCCCTAACAAACAAATATTATCGCCAGCAAAAAGCGCTGGNNGTTACGGTTAAAGCCCTGAGCCCCTGTTGAGCAGAAAGTGCACTCTAAAGCACACCCAACCTGAGAAGACACGCACAAAGTAGCGCGGTCACCTTCGGGTATCCATACCGTTTCCACGTCCTGACCGTCAAACAAAGTCATCGCGAACTTAATGGTGCCATCTGACGACTGCTGTTGTTCACGAATTTCAGGTGCGCGAATCTCGGCTACTTGCTTGAGCTTTTCACGCAAAGCTTTATTGAGATTCGTCATCTCATCAAAGTCATCGACACAAAAGTGATACAGCCATTTCATAACCTGTTCGGCACGAAACGGTTTCTCACCCATTTCACGAAAGAATTCTTTAATCCCCTCACGATTCAGGTCGAGTAAGTTCACTTTTTTATCTATTGCGTTGGTCATAAAGCTCCAGTGTTCTGGTGTAGCCTGACGTTCCCGTCAGGCTATATTTTCTTACGTCTTAACGAGTGCGCTGGCAAACTTCTTCGTCGCTGAAGAAGTAAGAGATTTCGCGCGCAGCAGATTCAGTTGCATCTGAACCGTGTACCGCATTTTCGTCTATAGTTTCAGCATAGTCGGCACGGATAGTTCCTGCCAGTGCTTCTGCAGGATTCGTAGCACCCATAATGTCACGGTTTTTACGCACAGCGTCTTCACCTTCAAGAACCTGAACAACGATAGGACCTGAAGTCATGAATTCAACCAAAGCGCCAAAGAAAGGACGTTCTTTGTGTTCAGCGTAGAAACCTTCCGCCTGTTCTTTGCTTAAGTGCATCATTTTAGCACCGACAATGCGTAGGCCAGCAGATTCAAAACGGTTGTAGATAGCGCCGATTAAGTTTTTTGCAACTGCATCAGGCTTGATAATTGATAGAGTGCGCTCTAAAGCCATGGTTATAAACTCCAATAAAATAAAGGGATAAATTAGTCGCGCGGATTATACGTGAGATCAGCGCAGAAATCGAATACCCAGTGATTGTTTTTTCACTTATTCTCAGCTAGGATGCTAAAACAAATTAGCCATATAGACGTCTATTTGACGATAAGGAGTTCTGACATGGCGAACAATGAATACCAACAAGCTACTCTGGGCGGCGGCTGCTTCTGGTGTGTTGAGTCTGCCTTCCTTCAGGTAAAAGGCATTCAGTCGGTTAAATCCGGCTACACGGGTGGTCATACGCCAAACCCCACTTACGAACAAGTTTGCACGGGAAACACGGGCCACGCAGAAGTCGCTCAACTCCAGTACGATCCGGAGCAGATCTCTTACCGTCAAATCTTAGAAATCTTTTTCACCCTGCACGATCCGACTCAGGTGAATCGCCAGGGTAACGATGTTGGCACGCAATATCGCACATCAATCTTCTATCATAATGACGAGCAAAAACGAGAAGCCGAGAAAATTATTGCTGAGCTAGAGGCTGACGATGCATTTGCAGCGCCTATAGTAACGGAAGTCACCGAGTTAGGGACCTTTTATCCGGCGGAGGATTACCACGAAAACTACTACGCCAGAAACCCGGAAAACCCGTATTGTCAGGCGGTCATTTCACCTAAGCTGGCTAAGTTCCGCAAAACCTTTGCCGGCATGCTGAAAGACTAAGCAGCCCCTCGCAAGGTACCGATAGTGCGGTGGATAAGCTCTACTGCACTGTCGATATCGTCTTCGGACGTATAACGGCCAATACTAAAGCGCAATGAGCTCATTGCCAGCTCATGTTCAACGCCTAATGCTCTCAGCACATACGAAGGTTCAACGCTGGCCGACGTGCAGGCCGAGCCCGACGAAAGCGCAAGATCTTTTAACGCCATTAGCAGCAGTTCACCATCAACTCCGGCAAAGCTGATATTGGTAATATGCGGAACCCGTTGCTGGTCAGAGCCATTCAGGGTTACACCTTCTAGCTGACTAACACCCTTCCATAACCGCTGCTGCAGGTTTTTAACCCGCACAGGCTCCAGCTCCAGCTCATTACGAGCAATTTCAGCCGCAACGCCCATGCCGACAATCTGGTGGGTTGGTAAGGTACCCGAACGCATACCCCGTTCGTGACCGCCGCCATGCATTTGCGCAAGTAGCCGAACTCTGGGCGTACGACGCACATAGAGCGCCCCAATACCTTTAGGGCCATACATTTTGTGAGCAGAAAGTGACATTATATCGACCGGCAACTCAGCCATATCCATAGAAACTTTACCGGAAGCCTGGGCAGCATCAACGTGGAATAAGGTGCCATTTTCACGACAAAGCTGCCCAATAGCAGCAATGTCCTGAATAACGCCAACTTCATTATTAACCAGCATAACGCTTACCAGGACGGTATCTTCACGCAGAGCTGAGCGGAACAAATCCATATCCAGCAGTCCGTCGCTGCCAACGTCCAGGTAAGTAACTTCAAAGCCTTCTTTTTCTAACTGAGCGCAAGTATCTAATACTGCCTTGTGTTCAGTTTTCAGCGTAATAATATGCTTGCCTTTATCTGAGTAATACTGAGCCGCACCTTTTATTGCCAGGTTATCCGATTCAGTAGCGCCGGAGGTAAACACAATTTCGCGCGCGTCGGCATTGATTAAATCAGCAACCTGATGCCGGGCAACATCAACGGCTTCCTCAGCCTGCCAGCCGTATTTATGTGAACGTGACGCAGGGTTTCCGAAGAGACCATCCTGAGTTAAACAGCCCATCATCTTCTCTGCTACAACAGGATCTACAGGGGTGGTTGCAGCATAATCAAAATAAAGGGGTAGCTTGGGCACTTCGTTGCTCCTGACAAACTAAAGACAATATTAAAGATGTGAGTTTAACTTAATTTCTTCTTCACTTTTATTATGAAGTGAATTTTGCCGACTCAGAACATCACCAACATCGCGCTTTTTCATCAGTTCAGCCAAGGTAATGCCGTCCAGGAAGTCCGCTATGCGGTCGCTTAAGCCTTCCCACAACGAATGTGTCAAACAGCGCTCACCGCCCTGGCAGTTAGCTTTACCCTGGCAACGAGTCGCATCAATAGATTCATCAACGGCATGAATGACTGCACCAACAGAAATATCGGTTGCCGGGCAACCCAGACGATAACCACCGCCCGGACCACGTACACTGTCCACCAGCCCGTGCTTACGCAAACGCGCAAACAGTTGCTCTAAATACGACAGAGATATTCCCTGACGCTCAGAAATGTCCGCTAACGGCACAGGACCATTTGCCGTAAAAAGCGCAACGTCCAGCATAGCTGTAACTGCGTATCGACCTTTTGACGTCAGGCGCATGGTGGTTTCCTCTGGTGTTTAAATCAGCATAATATGTTATGAAATTTTACATTCCTGACTATTTTAGTCAAGTATTGCCTGTCGATTTATCCACCGAGGCTAAAATACCCCGCAAAATATTAATTTCGTTCTCTTCCGGCCGGGCACGGGTGAATAAGCGGCGTAATTTCGTCATTACCTGCCCCGGGTGCTGACGCACAATGAACCCTGTTTGGCTCAATGTTTTTTCAAGGTGCTCGTAAAACCGTTCTAAATCTTCGGCTCTTGGATACTCCGGTAATTCTCCAGATCTGTGTTGTTGCGATTCCAGCCACTGCATGCGCAGTTCATAGCACACGGTTTGTACCGCCATAGCCAGGTTCAGAGAACTGTAATCCGGGTTTGTTGGTATATGCAGGTGGAACTGACTTTGCTGCAGCTCTTCATTGGTTAGGCCACTGTTTTCACGACCAAATACTAAAGCCACCTCGTGCTGTCCTACTTCTTCCAGCACTTTGCCAGCACACTCACGAGGCCCTAAAAGCGGCCAGTCCAGCGTACGGTTACGAGCACTGGTCGCAATAACCAGACCGCAATCGGCAATCGCTTCTTGCAAGGTGTCCACAATAGTCGCCGATGCCAAAATATCAGTTGCACCAGCCGCCAAAGCGGATGCGTGACTGTCCGGCTCCTGCACAGGGTCTACTAACGTTAATTTAGACAGTCCCATGGTTTTCATGGCACGGGCAACAGAGCCTATGTTCCCGGTGTGAGAAGTGTTCACCAGAACAATACGAATGTTATCAAGCATGGCGTTTCCCTTGGATTTTTCTCGACTTATGGAAAAGTTTGGCATGATACCGTAACACTGGTATGATCCGCGACCGAAAATTGTTCTTTTACAGCACAGGTAATTGGTATGCATCCGATGTTAAATATTGCGGTGCGCGCAGCGCGTGCGGCCGGCAAAATTTTAGTTAAAAATTTCGACCAGGGCAGCCCTGTTGAAGCCGAATCAAAAGGCTTAAATGACTGGGTTACTGAAATGGATAAAGCCGCAGAGCAGGCTATTATCAACACTATCAAAAAGTCCTACCCGGACCATGGCATCATTGCAGAAGAAAGCGGTACCCAGGCTGGTAAAGAAAATGACTTCCAGTGGGTTATCGATCCGCTAGACGGCACCACCAATTACATGCGCGGTATTCCCCACTTTTGTATTTCTATTGCTTTGCTTCACAAAGGCTCTGTTCAACAGGCCGTTGTGTATGACCCTATGCGCGAAGAACTCTTCACCGCATCTCGCGGGGCAGGCGCTCAGCTGAATGGCCGTCGTTTACGTATTTCACCGAAAGTGGAATTAAAAGGCGCAATTATTGCTACCGGGTTCCCATTCAAAATGAAAAACCGCTTACCAGAATACCTGGATATGTTCAGCAAACTGTTTGAACACTGTGCTGACGTACGTCGCGCAGGCGCAGCCGCTTTAGATTTAGCTTACGTAGCTGCTGCACGCCATGATGCTTTTTGGGAAATGGGTTTAAAACCCTGGGACATGCTGGCCGGCGAATTATTAATTCGCGAAGCAGGTGGCATAGTCAGTGACTTTCAAGGTGGTCACAACTACATTCAGTCAGGCAACATAGCAGCCGGTGCGCCAAAAGCATTAAAACAAATGCTGGCACAAATTCGCTAAGCTGTTTTTCAGTCGCTAAAAAGCAAAACGCCGTCTGAGCTAACCCAGACGGCGTTCTTTTTTATAATTCGATTTCTTCCAAATCGAGCTCTAGCGAGTAATCCATTTCAGAGAGTTCTTCCCGCAACCGGTACTTCTCTTTTAGTTGTTCTATTTCACGCCATTTACGTTTTGCGGCGCGACCCTTTCCAGACTTGTCATTTACCTTTTGCAGTTCTTCGGAATTATCCATGGTATGACCCTCTGCTTTTTTGATACAACTTTTTTAATTATGGTATTAGCGCTGCAGTTAATCTGTTCGTTAACAAAAAAACCACAACTCATAAGTACCACACACCAGGACACATTAAAAGGACTTTGTTACGGTTTTGTTAACAGGTTGTGGCAAAGGTATGAAGAATCATTGGTTAGTATTACTAAACCGTCATTTGCTTAAGTTCTACTAGCTGCTGCACGACTTTCTCTACATTTGAGGGTGCCCGCTTGGGCTGATAATTCAATATATATTCAACCAGTCCTTTACGTTCAAGAACAGGCACGCTGGGTGGTGAAGACAGTTTAACCCGTGCACTGCGGTGCGAGAAAAACACAACGCCGTCTATCCAGGTTGATGCGCGGTTTTTCTTCAGGTGCTCAGCTAAAACATGAACCTGTTTTTTTAACTGTTTTATTGGATTG
>NZ_DFTS01000044.1:17182-20067 GCF_002383015.1 Idiomarina sp. UBA4206 | reverse complement strand
CTGTATAACGGCCACCTTTACGCCCCACTTTGTGGGCTATCCAGTTAGCCGACTGCTCGTCTCCTGTTACTTTGGAATTGTTGTTTTTCACTTCTACTACAAACACACCGTTAGGGCCCACCACAATTAAATCCAGCTCAGTAAACCCGCGTTTTGCTCGCGAGTTAGGGACATCAACCTGGTTAAACAAAACATAGCTATCGGGGAGTTGTTGTAACAGTTTCAGTGTTTTTAATTCACCCTTAGCACCTGAACGTTTAGTAGATGCCGCACCAATAATACTGAAGAGATAAATTAGCCCAACAATCCACCAGAGATTTGGCAAGTTATACATTAAAAAACCCGCAATAGGCGCGCCAATAATAGCGACCCATACGCGGGCTTTATGCACTTCTTGCGAAAGACGATTTTTGGTTATGTACTGCGTGTCGGCCATGACAATTTGACAACTTTTCCTTGCTACTAATGGCCATATTAAACCATCAAAGCAGTCAGTCGTCAGCTTTAATCCATTACTGCTTTTGCCTTATCGCCTCAATCAATTCGTCTTTACTCATTTCGCTGCGGTTATCAATATCAAGCTGCTGCGCCCGGTTATAAAGCTCATCTTTGGTGCGCTCTTCCAGCCGGGTATTGGGGTTACCGGTACCCTGAGTGGTGGTGTTATCAGTAACCCCTTCCTCGCGCCGCTGCTTGTTCACGGTACGACTGGCAATTTCCTCAGCCTCGTCTTCACTCTTACCGTCATCTAGCTGTGACTGCTTGATATGCTGATACATTCGCTCGTCTTTATCACGCCAAACGTCAGGCATAACAGCCTCCTACTCTTATTGGGAGTCCTTGCCACGTTGCTCAGGGGCAATCTGCTTATCTTTTTGCGAATGAGTGTCATGCGTTGAACCCGGCCGACGGTGATCTTCGCGGCTCTGGTTCTCTTTATCCTGCTGCGACTGCAGCTTGCGCTTTTCTTCTTCGGTCAGATCCTGCTCGTGTTTTTTAACTTTCGGATTCATTGGCCCTGTCATAAAGCCTCCTTAATCATTAAAAATGTCAGTGCGTTTTCTTTCCTTTTCATCGTTAAGTGTAGAAGAAAAAACAGTAAAATAAAGGCATACACTTAGCCCTTACTCTTATCCTCGTACATTCTCTGGTCAGCAAGCTTCAAAAGATCTTTAGGTGTGCCCGCGCCCTCTGTGTTACTCGCGAACCCAATACTCAACGACGGTTTCAATATGCTTCCTGACACTTCGACGCTCTCACTTTCAACGTTCTTTTTTATATTTTCAATGATAGATGTAATGGCTTCTTCGGTCTCAACTCTATTCACAATTACTAAAAACTCGTCACCTCCCATTCGGGCCACGATATCCGAAGCCCGGACCGACTTCTCAAGACCATTAGCGACGAGTTGTAACATGCTATCACCCACATCATGACCATATTTGTCATTCACTTCCTTAAACCGGTTGAGATCAATAACCAACACATAAAAATGTTTTTTGGGCTTTCTCTTACTCATTAAGTTTTCGAGATAACTGAGTGAAAACCGTCTATTAAAAAGCTGAGTTAAAGCATCTCGATTCGCCATACTGCGCTCTATTTGGTAAGAACGCCAAAGCATAAAGGTTCCAAAGAAAATCAACGTATACAAAAATAACAGGCTCAGCCGTCCAATATCGATTAGAAGAGATTGTGTTTGAGTAATTGTCGCATCAAATTTCGCAGCTACCGCCCATTCACCATTAGGGACTATTAAGGTTCCTTGGTAATCCGACTGCTCAAAAGTTAGTTTGTCCCCTTCAAATACTTCCCCTTTTTCCCCAAGTCCATTAACTCCGCGTAAAGCGACTTTGGCATTCTCAATATATAAAAGCCCTGCCGAGTTCATCAGTCTGTCGTAATCAATAACCACACTTATTGAGCCCCAGTAATTCTCACTACGTGGGTAATCATAAAAAATAGGAAGCCGGGCTATAACAGCTCGCCCCCCCTGAACGAGTTCTAAAGGCCCTGCAAGAAAGACATCTTTTAAGTCACGAGCAGCTTTCACCGTTCTATATTGAGAGGGTACGGTTCTAAAATCTAAACCAACAGCCCTTTCATTTCCTTTTAGAGGTAGAATTTTCTCGACCACATCATTTGGTGCTATACCAACGTTACGAACATTTTGCGATCTCTCAATCAGACGAGAACCAATGTTTTGAAAATTCTTAGACGCATCTTCAGGGTCGATACTGAATACGGTTGCCAGACTATCGGATAAAAAAACATCCCTGAAAAGAGACGCCTCTAAAGAGGACTTAGCAAGCAGAAGCTCTGTTAGTGCTTCATCTTTAGCGGATTGCTTAATTCGTTCCTCCACTAAAGCTCCGATCCAGGCCGCAACCATTAATAAAGGAATTAACCCCACAATATAAAGGATTATCGCTATCAGTGAACTTCGTTTTTTTATAGCCAAAGGTTCCCCTGGTCTGAGGTTAAACTGCTGGGGGTTACCCGCACAGGTTCTATGTGGTACGAATTGGATTATCAAATAGACCCAACTCGCGTTTAAATATGTCATTAGTTATACGATTGCGCCAGACAAAGGGTTCATTCAACGATGCTAAATAGTTTTAGCGCTTTATCGATACCACAAAAAAACGATCCGATTAAGATTGGCCAACGTAATTTGATAAAACCTTTTACATAGTCACCTATGAACCTGACCGAACCTGAGAAATCCCGAATTATTGAAATGGCATGGGAAGACCGCACGCCGTTTGAGGCTATTGAAGAACAATTTGGCCTGCAGGAAAAGCAGGTTGTGAAGTTTATGCGTTCGCAACTTAAGCCTGGCAGCTTTCGCTTGTGGCGGGAACGTGTGTCGGGGCGCAATACTAAAC
>NZ_DFTS01000044.1:8929-17130 GCF_002383015.1 Idiomarina sp. UBA4206 | reverse complement strand
ATCGGGGCGCAATACTAAACATCGTAAACTGCGCCCTGCGGGAGTGTCACGCGGCTACTGCCCAACACAATATAAACAGCGTTAGGCAATAACGCACTAAAGCATACTTTTCAGAACCTTGTCCTTGCGGATAAAGTGATGATGCAAAGCCGCAGCAACATGCACAGCAACCAATGCCATAAGTGCCATTGCCAGCCAGCCGTGCAGTTCCCGGAATACGGCATAATTCTCAATGTCGACAGTAAGCACCGCCGGTAAACGGAACCAGCCAAATACGTCTATGGGCCGCCCGGCAAAGTACTGCATTAAATACCCTGAAATAGGCATGGCGGACAACAGCAAATAAAGCAGCCAATGAGAAGCCTTAGCCACAAACTTCTGTAAACTCGATAAGTCACCAGGTAATGCCGGAATTTGATGGAACAAACGATTAATCAGGCGCGCAATAACCAATACGGCAGCAACAACGCCGAAAGCTTTATGTACGGTTAAAATGCTTAACTGCCAGGGCTCTAATGAGCGAACCATTAATAACCCCGCCGCCAACATCGAAATAACCAACGCCGCCATAGCCCAGTGGAACAAGCGCATTGATACCGAAAACTTATGTGGTTTACTCATTGCCCTGCCCCTGTAGCTCACCCATTAACGCTTCTTTTGCTCTGCGCCGATAAGACTCGGCATAAGCCGCAGACCGAGCCCGCAGTATCGGGTCACGGGTTGCCTCAATGCCTGTTGGTAACACCAGAGGATCATAATTGATACCGTGACATTCGCCCTGTAGTTGCGGCGTTACCGCGGTAATAACAACTTGTCCCGCCGTAATTTGCTCACGGCTGGCCGGCCACGCCTTTGCTGGGTTGTTCTCGTCGTCTTCCTCATTTGCCAAGGTAAAGCTCCAATCAAAAACAATGTCTTCTTTCGCGACCCGGTTAGTAATTTCTTCGTGCAGAGCATCCACACCCTCTAAGTTATCAGCAGGAACAAAAACCTTGGGTTGCATGGCCCAGCGTACGGCTTGCTCATTGCCTTCAGAGTTAATTAAGTAAAACGCATTAATGCTGTTATAAGTTTCGGCAGCAAAGCTTCCAGTGGGTTGATATTGCGCTTTCCAGCTTAAAAAGTTGCTGCTCTCAGGGTGCTCAGCAAAGAACGCCTGTATTGCTTTAGGGCCTGCCTGAATGGCCTGAATTTGCTGATAAAAAGTATGTGGGTCTTTAACCGCCATAACCGGCGGCGTATTCATTGCAATACGCCATTGCTCGGTCGAGCTCATAGCAAAGCTTAAGGCCAGGCTACGCACTGGTGCTTTTAAGTCAGGGGCAGTTGGGTTATTGCCCGCCACTGAAAAGCGCCCGATAAAAGGCGTTACGCCCTGTTCAAATAGTGCGGCCTCAGAATAAGTAGCTAGCTGCCCGTTAGAACGAAACTCCCCCGTAACACAAATGCCTTTAGCGTGAGCCCTCCTAAAACCTCCGTGAGCTGCTTCGCCCTGCTGTAAATTCACAAATTGCTGCGCTGTTACTTTAGGCGGCTCTTGCGCCGCTGCGCTCACCATAGGAGCCAGCAGTAAAACCAAATACCGATTTTTCATATTGAAAGTACTCTTACTATCATTTATCTTGAATTCAAGATATACGATAATAGAGCATATTGAGTTCACTAGCGATGCAAAATTTAGAACGAATAAAACAACAATGGGCCAAAGAGCTCCCTGAGCTCGATACCTCAACCATGGAACTTGTCGGCAGGCTCCAGGTAATCCATAAACATATGGCGTCTGCTATGAATAATACTTTTCGCCAGTTCGGACTTACCGACGCGGGGTTTGATGTGCTGGCAACTTTGCGCCGTTCAGGAAAACCTTACCGGTTGACCCCTAACCAACTACTGGAACAAATGCTGGTTACTTCGGGCAGTATGACCAGCCGTCTGACATTGCTTCAGAAAAAAGGGTTCGTGACACGTGAGCAGGATGAAAACGACGGTCGCGTTAACTGGGTAAAACTCACCGATAAAGGGTTAGTTCTTAGCAACCAAGTCATTCATCAACATGTCCAGACCCAGGAAAGGCTACTAAGCGTTCTGTCAGAAAGTGAGCGTTTACAACTCACTGAGCAGCTTAGCCGTTACTTAAAACGACAAGGCTTAGAATAAGTATTAGTCAATAGAACACTGCGCGCAGCGCTCTTTACCGGTTAATAGCTTTGAAATGCGGTTGCGGTTACGTGCAAAAAATAAATAGGTTTTGTCAGCAAACCAACGAATAATAGGCCAGCGCAGAGGGGCGATCATCCAGCCTTTACCAACTAGCGACCAGGCCGCATGAGTGACATCCAGACCATAAATCATGTCACCGGAACTGGTCTGCCCGTGTAAGTACTGGTTAGCTTTGGCAACATCAACCTGAGGGTAGCGCTGACTAAAGTCTGGTTCATTCACGTTTTCGAATTGAATCCGCCCTTCTTTATCCAACCGTTTTAAATGCCGCATTTCTTTAACGCACAATGGGCATCCGCCATCGAAAAAAATAATGAGTTCCGAGCTCTGTTGAGACATTGCGACCACCACTTTATTGAGTTTCACTTTCTTATACGCTTCTTTTGCGTATTTGACTCATGATGTAATGCGAAAATCGGTTTGCAAATTCTGCCAATGTCTTTTCAACACGTCTTTTTGAGAATCAACCATGGGCAATTCCGACAGCTTATCAGGCCAGTTTTCTCTCGCTAAAGTCAATGTTTCATTTAAGTGCACTTTAACCGCTTGCCATGGCACACCTATTCTATTTGCCCAGGCTTCAAATGAAGCCATATCGACATTATACCAGTTCTTGTTCCTGGCCATGTTAAGAGCAAATTCGAGTTCGCCAGCTACATAAGGCAAAGTAGATACAATGTCATACGCCGGAGAAAGCTTTGGTCGTAGCCCCTCAGAATAAATTAGAGACCAGTTTTTTAGATGTGCATCACCGTTAGCCAATAAAATATTAACCAATAGCCTTCTCGCCATTTGCTGAACATCTTTTAACCCCTGAGCGCCATATTGAAATAGCGCATCCGCAATTTGCTCATAATTGAACTTTTTATATTTGTCATGGGAATACACCTGAAAAACCTGTGCAAAATCTTCGGTATGTACACGCTTTCCATCATCCCGGTCAAAACGCTTTATTGCGTAAGCATGTGTCTCATTAGGGAGCTGAATATCAGGCAAATTATCTAACTGATTCAGTTCAACCAGCTTAATTTCCGGTATCTCAATACCCGCAATTTGCGCCAGCCGCATCGCAGTATATTCGTTATAAGGCACATGTTTGTGCACTGTTGAGGGTGTTTTGATTATCCAGCTATCAGCGTTGGCATCCCTACCAACGTTAAATCGACCGTCTTGTCCTTTCACTGAAGAGAACTTCATTTGTACGCCAGCCAGAGAAAACTTATCCTGACTGTGTTCGACATCAATCTGTACCGGCTCAACCTGTTCTCGATGATCAAGAGCCCAGCCCGGTACCTGACCCGCTTGTATTGGCTCAGCTAGCAAAGCGCCAGGCAAGTTTCGCCCCATATGAGCCATTAAGGGAAATTCATTGTCAGTGTGCACTTTTAATGAACGACTCATCCATTCTCTTAAAGCACCCTCAGGTAATAAGTTCGATAAAACAGGAGTCAGTCGCTGCGCGCTAACTAAGGGCTGAGTTAGATATCTCGCATCTGCCAGCTGTGTTAACGTCAACGTTTCACGTTGAGTTACCGGAAGCGCAATATAACTAGGCGAAAATACAAAGATATTTTTACCGCCCGAATAGTGCGTCAACACTCCAACCTCTTGGCCATTAAGAGACATTTTAAGTCCTTCAACGTTTTCGACTCTTTTCATGGCTGTCATCGTCAGTCCTTTAAATGCTTATGCTTGTTTGCCCAAAAGTCATCCGTCGACGAGGAGGATTCTACCGGTTGATGATTCTCTATTTGCTTTGGATCGGTAATGGACAACTCAAGCCCCAAGCCAGCTAAAATACGCAGCAATGTAGAAACTTTTAAATCTTGTCCTGACTCGACTCGCTGATATTGCTGTTGAGACATGCCAATAAGCATCCGCATATCCTTTTGCGATAAATTTTGTTTTTTTCGCTCTGCGGCAAGGCGCTCCGCGATGTCTTTTAGTGTAGTCATAAAACAACCCAAATGATGTATACAAACCGAATATACATCATAAGTATTGTAATTCAATAATAAAACAACTTTTTTATTGTTATCTTGATTGCAGCTGCATTGTAAAAACAATAGCCCTTTTGCTTAACTCACAATACGTCATTACCTCGGCATTAGCCTTAATAACCAGTGCTACCCTATTTACTTTCCGTTAGCGCGACATCTCAGAAACTGAATGAAAAATAAGGATGCAAGGATGCCAAAACTCTCTAAAATTCGTCTCGTTTATTTAGCTGTTCTATACGTCACCGCCTTTTGTGCCTTTCCTGCAGCAGCGTTGCAGGCCCCAACGCAAATCCAACTGGCAAAAGTGTACGAACAGGACAAAACCACCCCCGTTAGCGACTATTTAGTAAGTGAAAAATACGACGGTATTCGGGCTATTTGGACAGGCAAGCAACTACTGACCCGGCAAGGCAACCTGATATCAGCTCCTGAATGGTTTACTGCACCGCTACCCGACGTTTGGCTTGACGGTGAACTGTGGGCAAAACGTCAGAATTTTGAGGCTTTAAGCTCTATTGTGCGCACCCAAACACCAAAAGATAACCGCTGGCGGCAAGTGAAGTACATGGTGTTTGATATGCCAGACGCGCAGATGCCTTTTGAGGAGCGATACAAAAACTATTCAAGCTTAATTGAACAAATAAACGCTGAGCATATTAAGCCGGTAAAGCAGCAACGGTTTCATTCCAACCATGAGTTAAGCAAACACCTGCAAGCTATGGTTGAGAATGGCGCAGAAGGCCTGATGCTGCACTTAGCAACGGCACCTCATCAGTCTGGCAGGAGCGACGCTTTATTGAAGTTAAAACCCTATTTCGACGATGAGGCCAAGGTTATCGCCCATTTACCGGGCAAAGGCAAATATACCGGTATGCTCGGCGCTTTACGCGTGCGAAATCAACAAGGCATTGAATTTTCTATTGGCACTGGGTTTACAGATGCAGAACGTACTAACCCGCCACCTGTCGGGAGTATCATTACCTACAAGCACCACGGTTACACTAATAATGGCGTGCCGCGCTTTGCCAGCTTTTTGCGAATTAGAGAGGAGCTCGAAGATGAATAACTTTCCAAGCAGGATGTCCATGCGTAATATACAGAAACTAGAAAATTGACACCCGATACGTTACAGGGTACGATTTGAGGGTGGAGATGCCAAGATAGTAAATTATGAAGATTATCACTGAGGTATTCGTATGTTGATGCACAATCCACCCCACCCTGGCGAAGTTCTACGAGAGCTTTGTCTCGAGCCTCTTGGCTTATCTGTAACCGCTGCAGCGGAAGCTTTGGGCGTAAGCCGGAAAACGTTAAGTGCTGTTCTGAACGGCAAGGCTGGTATTAGCCCTGAAATGGCTATCAGACTATCAATCGCATTTAATACTTCAGCGGAAAGCTGGCTAAACCAGCAGTCCCAGTATGAACTCTGGCATGCCGAGCAACATCGTAAAGAACTCAAGGTTAAGAAGCTCGTTGCCGCATAAAAGCCCTAAGCGAGGCATATGATGAACTCAACCAAAATTAATTACATTGAACTACCGGCGCGGAGTCTTGAAGCTAGCAAGCGCTTTTTTCAGCAGGCCTTTGGCTGGGAGTTTGTTGACTATGGCCCGGAATACTCTGCTATTCAAAATGCCGGGCTCGATGGCGGCTTTTACCAATCTGATTTGGTTGCTCAAACATCCACTGGCAGCGCGTTGGTGGTTTTATACAGCAAAGACCTTGAGCAAAGTCTGAAAAGCGTTGAGGACGCGGGCGGTAAAATAATTAAGCCTATATTTGATTTTCCCGGTGGTCGACGCTTTCAATTTACTTGCCCTAGCGGCAACGAATACGCAGTATGGTCAGAATAATAAGACTCCGGCACATAAATCATTTCATAGTAACTCATCTGCCCACTGGTTAGCCTTAGCGGCGTCAACCGCCGTAAAAATTTCGAAAATACCAATCTATTTATCTAAAATTTACCTAGTCTATAAATAGGTTTTTGACCTAACTCACTCAATGAGGAGGCAATATTATGAAATATTGGGCACTTGCTTTATTTTCATCAATTGCATTAGTTGCATGCTCAAGTTCGCCTGAGTACCGTCAGGCAGAAAATAACGGTTTCGGCTATAAGGAAAGCCAGCTAAGTGACACCCAATACCGGGTTCACTTTAAGGCACGAGGTTCCGATACTGAAAAAGCAATGGACTTTGCTATGCTTCGCGCAGCTGAATTGACCTTACAAAATGACTATGACTGGTTTACTGTTTCCAGCCGTGAAACTCTGGTCGACAAAGAGCAGAAGCAGAATACATCTCAAGTAGGTTTTACTCGTCGTTACGAGCAAGTTCGCGAATGTGGCATATTGTCGTGCCGTACCACTACCAGGCCATCCACGTCTTATGAAGCCGGTGTCTTTGTAGGGGGTAATCGCGACAGCGAAGTCGAAGCCATAATGAGCATTAAGTTCGGTAAAGGTGAGCAACCGGACTCAGAATCAACTTTCGATGCCAGCGAAGTGCATGAAAACCTTAAACCGAAAGCAGAAGGCTCCTAGTAAAAAGCCTTATTAGGCAAAATCTTTCAACTTGAGGTGCCTGTCAATTAATTCCACAAGCGCTTTTGGCACCTCATGTTCAGTAGCTAACTCCCGCCACTGAGACACCGCGTTTATCACCTCATCAATAATTTCATCAATTTCTTTGCGCTCTACCTTTGGTAACTGAACGTCTGCCAGCGCGTAAAAATCGGCGCGGGTATGGCCGCTGCGCTTGCCATTTAAAGACATCCAATGCTGCTCTACCCAGGGGTTTCCGGGTTTATAGCTAAAGGCAACGTCGTAAGCCGGGCTCAACCGCCATTGCTTGTCCTCCAGCATAAAACCAAAGTTCTTGGAGTGATCATCGTGGTTGGTTGCTACGTGGTTAAAAACCATACGGCGAAATAAGTCTATGGCGTCCGCTCGTGGCAACCTTAACTGACGCGCCACCTGAAACAGCTCTTCATAAGAAAACGCACCAATGTCATGGTAGTTCACGTGTTTAATAGCCGTAAGCGTTTGAATGTGCTTTTTCTCATTGCCTATTCTGTCAAAGCGCTTGGTCACAAAATGGCGGCGGTTGCCTTCATCCAGCAGGTGGCACGGCATCATATGAATGCCGGCTTTTGTGGCCATTAAGTAATACACATATTCCATGGCACCGTAACCGAGCGGGTCACCAAAGGTTTGCTGAGAAGGGTCGCGCTCCTTTACGCCGTCAAACTTCAGCAGATAATGCTCAAAGCCCTCGGGCACAAGCCCCTGCCCTGAACGCACCTGGCTGAAATCCTTATTAAATGCCAGTACCGCTTTTGGCCTTGCGCCACCTGCGCTGGTGCCAACCGCTAATAAGGCCTGCATCATTTCTTTGTCTGCCGCGTCATCAAAGTGTGTGCGCTGACGAAAGCCCTTTCTTGCATCGAGCACTTCCTGCGCTAATTTCATTAAGCTTTCAAGCTCAATGTCTTTGTTTTTGGCGTTGGTTCGATTCTTACGCGCAGGGTGATACTCAAGAGCGCCCATGCCCCGTTCACCAGTATACTGAAGCCGCTCAAGCGGGCTCAGAGGCTCTGTGCGGTCCGGCTGTTGCGCCACCCATTGGTTCAGTACCGCATTACCAAAGTCATCGGGCAAAGAGTCCGCGAGCATACCCGGCAGGCCTCTGAACGTATCCCAATTTAACCCCGGAAAAGAGTAAATTCGTCCCTTCTCGGCAGGCATAGTTAAAGGCGCAAGCGGAATGTTTTTTTCGACAAATTCAGATAAGTATTCGAACCGCGCAGCCGTGTCGCCCTTGTTATAACTTAAGGCACCGACAGGCTCACCTTTGTAGCGAACTTCAATGGTATTAATCACCAGTCCAGCTCCTCATTGTCAGCAGGTTTCACACGCGTTTTACCGCTCGCTCGTTTCTTCTGTTTGGTGCTACTTTTGAGTAGTTGCACAGGAGAAAC
>NZ_DFTS01000044.1:0-8884 GCF_002383015.1 Idiomarina sp. UBA4206 | reverse complement strand
AGGAGAAACGCCCTCGTCCGGGAATGCGGCCAGTAAATTATCGATGTGCCCTAAAGCCTGAAGAATGGCGACATAAGTTGGCAAGGTGCTTTTACCACCCTCGGCGGATTTAACCGCATTCAGTGAGACATTCGCTAAGGTCGCTAAGTCCTCCTGAGTTAAATCCTGATTCAACCGATACTGCCTGACTCGCTGACCAATGAGTGCTGAAACGCGATCAGAATCCATATAAAGAACCTTAAATAGGCTTTAAACCGATGATTAGAGTGTAGCAGACTATTTAAGGTATGCAATTGTATTTATATAAAAATCTTTATATGGACTATAAAGTTATTGAGTTACATTAGGAGCCTTTTTAAGGGCTATAAAATATTATTTAAAGAAGGTTGTTAATAACACTTGATTTGAGTATGAAGCGAAAAGCCGCTTCAGATTGCAAACATATATTTTCCTTTTTCTACTTTTTTGGATGTTTATTAATCAACATTTCAAACGTCCAGGGTCAGCTCACAGCTATGTCGTTGATCTACTTGGATTGGGTTAAAATATATGAAGTCCTTAATAACTGACTCACTCGGATGTCTCGTATTTCTTAAATTAGGGTCAGATGAGAATACCGACGCTAAAGGATTAACGCAGGACGCTAACCCTCGGAACCAATTACGTTTACTGCCGTGATGCATTACCTGAAAAATAGCCACACTATCTATCCGTGTTTGTTTGAGCTCAGATACTAAAGTGTTCCATCGTGCGAGCGTATTCAGAAAACCGTCCCCTGTGAATAAAATGCTCCCTCGTCGCAAGTTATCAGAAATAACCGTCTCTTGTTTCTTGTCCCGATACTTGTATGTAAGTGTCGATATATCTCTTTGACTACTCAGTGGACCAATAAAGAGGAACAGTGAAATGATATTTTTCCGATAAGGCGAGCCGCCAAAAGTCCGAGTATATAAATCCTTCAAATTATTCAAGGCTTGCTGTTTTTCGTCTCGCTCTCCATTACCTAACAGCTCAATCACCTCTCGCGCAGCATTTATTTCAAAAGTTTTTAGATCTTTTAAAATCACTTGATCGTCAACGTATGGCACAACTTCGAAAACTCTAGCTCCGACGTTTTGCCGACTAAGACTCTCCGACCTAGGAGTTCCCGACGGAACCGTAAGAACATCTTTCTCGCTTGATATCGAATTACCATAACGGCTAAACGGAAATTCATAACTTTCTTCGCCACCCACCAATATGAATCGTGGCGTATCATCTCCGTGTGCTTGCTGATGAATATTTGAAAGTTTAGAAACTGGATTCTCCAATACTTCTCGGACATCACTGTTTGATAGTTCACTATTGTCTTTAAGACTTGCAAACGCCACGCGAAGAACATAACTGAATTTAGGTAACATTATCGAGCGGACCTGTTGCGTTCTAATCAAGTCAATAACGCCACTAATATGATCTTTATCGAAGTGAGAAATAACCAAAAGGTCAATAGGTCTATTTTTATCTCGATGAGTTGAAGCTAATATTGCATCCTTAACGACTCGCTGCCGATTAGATGTACCACAGTCGTATACGATTCGAAATTCATTTCCGCTATCATCGCCTACATATACTTCAGCAAAAAGGCCTTGACCGACATTGTTAAAATAGACTTTCTGTAACATACATAATTATTATTAGTTCACTTGAATAAACAATCGTAAACGATTGGAGCTAAAACTAACAGATGAACAGTCTTAACGACATTGTCTTTATTGGTTAACGGTGGACTTTCCTCAGAACAGAGTGGCAGCTTAGTGCCAAAAGCGGATGTTCACGTCCACATTTACTGCTAGTTTGGAACGAAACGAAAAAACAGTCCGACAAACTGTTCCTGTTAGATGTTTTGTTCCAAGGTTGTAATGTATTGATCACACTCTTTGACAATGTACTGCGGTACCGTTTGGTACTTTGCAGGATTTAGCTGATAAATGTAGTCATTTTCAATATGAAAAGCTTGATTAATAAACTTCAGCACTACGTCCGCTTGATCAGCATCACTATTTCTCTCCGATAAAATTCTGTATAGGTGTAACTTTTCATAATTATTTGTACAAGACTTATACAGTTCGACCATCGCAGAATTATCACAAATCAACTCAATAAAGTCTGAATAGTCAAAATCTTGAATTTGCAGCTGGATCTCGGTTTCGGCCTCTTGTATTTCTTCCTCCGACATCTCGCGGGATGTTCCATCATCAAATATTAGAGGAACCGATCTTCCATGGAGGGCATTTGATATGAGTTGGTAAGCCACTCCCCTTGAGCTCAGAATCTCATACGTTCTACGAAGATAGACAAGCTTCGTTACCAAGCTAGTATCGCTTGTAATATTTGAAGCATTAACGTCTACAAACGTCATAATATCTTCTTTATCAATACCTATCTCGACTAGTTGACCGTTGTCATTCTGTAAAAAAGAAGCACAGGGCTTTTCAAATCTGTCTGTATGGTGATAAAGCATATCGACAATTGGTTCGAAATCATGACTAAGCAACAAGACAGTCTTCCCTCGAAAGGACTTCTCCTTTCTAAAAAGCATTTCCACAATTGCGTATTTTTTATTCTTGTCAAAAGAGGAAATGGGATCATCTAGGACGATTAGATCTGGAGAGTTTTTGACTGCATCGTACATAAATAATACCAATGCAAAAGCATTCCTTTCACCGTAACTGAGAACATCTCTGACACCAGACACCTCTCCTGACTCAAGGTCAGCGTGAAGAAGTTTTAGCTTGTGTTTCCCTGATTCGTCTTCAACAAGGTCGACAGCATATCTATAGCCAGCATTATGAAGAAACGAATTCATAGCTTTCTTGTTTTCTTTCACTACCTTCTCAATATGTTGTTTCTGAATAGCTATTCTTCCCTGTAGCTGGCCGGCCTTTTCAATTAGCCCGTCAATTGAATCATTAACTTTTGCTATTTTTGAGAGGGTTTCGCCTGATTGTAGGTGTGCATATAGATTTTGATCTATTTTGTATTTTCGTAGCTCTTCGATTACTTTATCGACGTCTTTAAAAGTAAAGAAGTCAATATTCTTCAGGTGTTTAAACATACTGTTAAGCCGGTCTACTTGGCCTTTTACCTCAAGAAGGTAACCAGTCTGTTCTTCAGTGTACCCATCAACACTTGAGATAAATTCATTTATTACTTCTTTTGTTTTTTCAGAAAAGTATTTATCAAGGCGTTGAAATATTTTTACGAGGTTATTTAAATTTTGAATTGATTTTGGATCGTAAACATCCCCAACGCGTTTTATTGTGTCTTTTACGTCTTTCACATCACTGACACAATAAGGGCAATTATCAGACTCTTCTAAAAATTGCGCTCCATCTAGTTGCCACTTGACCCATTTAACATTTTCCTGTCCTTGAATAAAGTTCTGGTATATTTCAAGACCCTCTGGGATATTAACTACCTTATTCCCTCCCTTGAGAGCTTTAGCTACTGTGCTAGATCCATGTACGCCTTTCTTAGTTGGCTTACCAAAGCTACTACTCAACTCGTCAAAATCAGCTATCAGAGCCTCTATCTCATCATCTTCCTGAAAGTGACTCTTTATTTCAGATACAAGCTCTTCTATCTCAGCCATAACGGAGTCGTACTGTTCATCTCTGATGAGTATATCAAAGCTGCCCTTAAGCAATTCGTCTGGTTGAAAAGCAAATTCGTTAATATAAGACTCGTCAAACACTTTGATGCTATTGACTGCTTCACACCCCACAACCGCTGGATTGATCGAGTCATCTTCTAATGCCTTGAAAGGTGTGAGATCTATCAGGTCATTAGTGCCATTGAGCCTTGATGAAACTGATTTTTGAATTGACTTCGAGACCGTGCTTTTACCTGTGCCATTGATGGCGTATTTAATATTTAGTATGCCTTCTGCAATTGTTACTACCCCGTTTTCAATGTTATTGCAGTTACTAATTTCAATTTCCATATCACACTCCTTTGTTTTGGCTGGCATGGCATCTAACAGCTTATGAGTAAGAGCATGCATGGTCGTTTTCCTTACCAGCCACTCTAGCTTGTATGCTCAAAAAGTCCAATATCCGTTCATTGCTCTTAGCGGACACTTTAATTGTCTATTGAGCCGGTGCAGTTACTTATGAAGAATATGGTAAGCTGTAAAAAAATTTAGAGCCTAGCTCTGTAATGGAGGGAAACTGGAGAACCTATGGAGTTAGCAAAAGTTCTACTCGATTCCGAACCTATGCGTGAAACCTTCAGAACCGGAGAAACCTTTCCGGATCCAAACCTTATTTGGAATATAGACCATTTAGACTACTTTATTGACATCGAAATAAAGTCTTGGAAAGAGCACTCCAAGCAGTTGAACAAGCTATTGGAAGATATTTCTGAAGTCGAGGCTTCAGAATTGTTGTTTGATGAATTCAACGTTAGATATTACTTAAAATCATTGTTCAGCGTTGCCACTTTTTACATTGCTTGTTCCAGTGCTTTAGATAAGCTAACGACTCAACTACAGAAAGTTAATGCTTATAATAAGTTTGGTGTCCGAAAGCCGAAGTTAGATATCGATGATAACTTTCATGCCAAAGCAAAATTCATAAGAGATAAGTCATTTGCTCATCAAGACTCTGAAAAACTAGATAACATAATGGATAAGAGAACAGCGATGTTTTGGTCGCCCACTATCTCACACAAAGCTGATGCGCCGGCGACACCGGAAGATTACATCTTTGGAGGCGGTAAATGGCATATTGAGGTAGACGGTGTTAGAACAGAAACTGAAATTGATATCACCGTAAAAGGATTCAATTCTTTCGCAGACAAGGCAAAAAAACAAATTTTAATTCGCAAACAGAGAATAGCGGAGTTTTATAACTCAATAAAAAGTAGTAAATCTAATAAGCAGAGCTAGGATGGGTAAGACTTATTGGCTTTCAAAACTATTCACTTGAAGACATATGCCATTTCTAAGAAACCGCTTGTCCGCTATGAGCGAAGTATAGTCATTCAGGCTTTGGTTTGAGGCGATTTACTTTTGCGGCGAAATATTCTGAAATATTTGCCTTATAACGCTGTCTCTGACAACTTAAACCTTTACCGTCATATACTCAACTAGAACGTCTATTCGACACTTTAAGGTTAGAAAGTATGAAAATGCCAGAGTTTCACCTTTATATTAAAACCATAGCTTTGGGTTTTCTATTAGCTGAGATTTTTAGGCTATCAACATATATTGGATACAGCTTTTCCTCAGCCAATGCCTACTCACCTATTTGGCTTAAGTTCTTGGTGGTTTCTTCGGGCATTTTCATTTGCATTAGTTATGCATATAGAAGAGGCGCTTTAGATGATCTGTTCAAGTTGACAAGCAGTCATCGATACGACTTTTTACTAGTGCTTTTCATTGGGCTTATCTGCAACCAGCTAGTATCGCCTTTAATGGTGGAGTTCCATAAATACTTTATTGAAGCCAGTCCGCACTTGGCTCCAACAATACTTTTCTTCATTTTAATCGTAATGAGTTCTTCCTTAATTCGAAACTTTATGCAATCAAGTGACCAGCCTATTGTACAGAGATACTTCATTGACGACGAAGAAATTAGAAGCCAAGCGGAAGATTTCTTTCAAAGCAAGACGACTGCAGAGTCCTTCGCAGATAGTGTTATTACTTCAGGAGCTGACCCCAGCGTTGTTTTTGGTGTTGACGGTCCATGGGGGGTTGGCAAAACGAGCTTTATTAATCTGGCTGAACAACGCTGGAAAGAGCGCAATGGGGAATTCATCGTTTTCAGGTTTAACCCTCTTAGATATGCCTCAGAGCCAAACCTAACTAGTCGGTTGATACAAGAACTTTCTGCAGTGATTCAACAGAAAATTTTTGCTCCGGAATTTAGGCCTGCAGCGAATAGGTATTCGCGCATGCTAAGGGGAGAGGCAGAAGTATCATTTATGGGTATCAAAATATCCTTAACAAAGTCTCAGGACACGGTAGATGAGCTTCTTACGGACATAGATGAAGTCCTAAAACAAACTTCTTATCGGCTTATAATAGTCATTGACGACTTAGATAGGCTTGACGCTCGAGCAGTCAATAATGTGCTGTTTGCAACAAGACAAACTCTTAAGCTGACTCAAGCAACGTATGTTCTTTGCTACGACACTGAAGTTCTTGCAAAAGACGGTGAAGAGAACGTAAGAGCAAGAGAGTTCTTAGAAAAATTTGTGAATGTTAAATTTAGCTTATTTGTAGAGAGAAAAGACCTTCAGGACTTTCTAACGAAAGATTGGATGAGTGCCGAAGCTAAGCTGGGCTTGGTACCATCTGAAACAATGATACAGCTTGCGGCTGTACTCCAGGAGTTAGCTAATATTTTAAGAAGCCCTCTAGCGCCCAATTATTTCCCGTTAGTCGGCAACCTAAGGAAACTAAAGCGTTTCATAAATACAATGCTACTTATGAAAATTGATAGTGATTCATTGAAAGAAACCGATTTTAATAAGCGTGACCTAATCAATTTAATTTTGTTACACCTAAACTTTCCTGGGGTTTTTAGAAAAATTTATATTGAAGAAACTGATGGACTTAGAGGAAGTTTTTCTCTTGCAATAGATCGTTCTGGTGGGCGACAACTATTTACTAATCCTAATCTAGCCGAACATCTTAATAATCAACCCGAAGCGGCAAGATTTCTCATGCTCGAACTGTTCGATGCTGAAGTTTTGAAATTTACTGATTATGAAGAAATCAGTGAAGAAGAGCTATTTTCGAGAGCATGCTTCAACGAAAAAGGCTCTAGGACTTTAGAGCGATTTCTACAATATATGGTTAGATATTCTAAACCGGAGCCTCAGGTTACTTTTAAGCTTTATATAACCGCCGTGCGGGATTTTATTAAGGATAAGAGGAACTTAGAAAGCATTCTAGATTCAAGTGACTTTTCATCTGGGCAAGCTCAAGACAAGTTCTGGAGAACTTTAGTTAACCACTCATCGGATTTGAAAGCTGAACAGTGTAGTCGTTCTATTGATGAACTAATTCAGCGTCTTCCGAACTATGCCATTAAAGCTCCTGAAGATAGAGGACTGAGAGTAAGATCGCTTTATAACATGATTCGTCTTTTAGATAATGCAGGGTGGGGAGTTGAGCCAGGTGAGAGAAGATTGAATTCTCCCGAAAATGTAGCTGAGATTGCCGACAGAATATTTGGAGAAAATAAATATAAAGGAAACTCGATCATAGAGAGGTTAGCTCAATATGAGCGAGGTCCTTTAGGCTGGAATGATCTCATGTTGTTAAGACTCCAGTGTTGTGCTGACAGAATGGGCCGGGTTCATAATATTCAAACAGCATTGATATATAATCAGAACAAGGATGCTAAGACTACAGGCTTGGTAGACAATCTTACAATAATGGGATTAAGGAAACTTTCTCAAAGAGTATTCTCGCTGTTTAAACAGCAATATATAATTCCGAAGCGCAACTTCTTCAAGGATGTAGATAAACTGTCATCTGATACGTTACTTGGTACAATCTTGGCGGACCAATTAGATGCGGACGTACGAGAAGATATGGAAACTCGTGCCCTCCCAGCAGCTCGCTCGAGCATTAAAATATTTGTAATTTATCAGTTGTCGAACAGTGATCGGCCACGCGGTTCTGGGGTCGGATGTGGGTTTTACGATGAAAGAGGTGAAGAAGACAATAGAGGTATAGCAAGAGAGATGAATCGATATTTGTTTGATACTTGCTTTAATCCAAAAGTTGATGAGTCAAACATTCAGTACTTTTTGGACTACTGCTTGTTAAACCTCAGTAATCCATTCTTTTCAGGTGAAGAAGGCGATGAGTATATAGCGACCAGAGAAGGGCTACTAGGTTGCCTCAATGAACAATACTTAACTGAATACTGGAAAACAAACAAGGCACGCATAGTTGTATATGCTGAAAATAATGCTCAAAGAGAGATAACAACAGAAAATTATATTGCTTATTATCAAGATGATCTACAACATGTCTTTGATGTTCTAAATGATTTAGCAGGTATGAATTGATTTTTTACGACAATTTGCTAAGCAGAAAGAGGGCGATAGGCTGTGTAGAATTAAATGCACAAAAAGCCCGCTAAAAGCGGGCTCCAGATTCATGTCAGTGAGCATCTCACCTGACGTGGAACGTCAGGCTACATCACAAACTTACCGATACTCTTCAATGCTCGGGCATGAACACATCAGGTTACGGTCGCCGAATACGTCATCAATACGGTTTACGGTTGGCCAGAACTTGTCGTAGCCAACGGCTTCAACCGGGTAGGTTGCCGTTTTTCTATCGTATGGACGGTCCCATTCTGCATCGGTAATGTCGGCCAGTGTATGCGGTGCGTTCACCAATGGGTTGTTGTCTTTTGGCCATTCACCGGCGGCTACTTTTTCGGCTTCTGCTTTAATGCTGACCAAGGCTTCAATAAAGCGGTCCAGTTCGGCTTTAGACTCAGACTCGGTCGGCTCAACCATAATGGTACCCGCTACCGGGAAGCTCATAGTCGGCGAGTGGAAGCCGTAGTCTTGCAAGCGTTTAGCTACATCAATTTCGGCAATGCCGGCGGCGTCTTTCATTGGGCGCAAATCAATAATGCATTCGTGTGCAACACGGTTGTTGCGACCACGATACAAAATTTTGAAATGCTTACTGAGCTTCTCAGCCAGGTAGTTGGCGTTCAAAATAGCGGTTTCTGAGGCTTCACGTAAGCCGCGTCCACCCATCATGGCAATGTACATCCACGAAATGGTCAGAATGCTGGCACTACCAAACTGCGCAGCAGATACCGCGCCGTTACCTGCTTTAGGTCCGTCTATATTCACAATGGAGTGG